>CAYYQJ010000405.1:0-3775 GCA_964473775.1 uncultured Bacteroidales bacterium
ACACGGCTCTGAACACTCTTTCCCTACACGACGCTCTTCCGATCTCAGTTGTACATTATTCATCAGCACTTTGCCTGCATCCAGTCCGCCTTTCAATTCGAATGAAATCATACAACCCGGGCCGTCCATTTGTTCCATGCCTAATTTGTATTGTTTGTGTGATTTCAATCCGGGATATTTTACCCAGGCTACTTTAGGATGGTTTTCGAGATATTCGGCAACTTTCATAGCACTTTCCTGTGCTTTATCTATGCGTATGGCCAAGGTTTTTAATCCTCTGTGTGCCAAAAATGCCTGATGTGGGTCTAAGTTAAAACCTAAGTTTACCATCACAGGGCGTAGGATATCGTAATACGATTTTTCTTTGGTAACAATAATACCACCCACCAAATCGGCATGGCCATTGATGAATTTTGTCATAGAATGCAGCACGATATCCGCTCCTAAATCCAAAGGACGCTGCAAATAGGGACTGCAAAAAGTATTGTCAACCACCAAAGGAATCCCATGTTTGTGAGCAATTTCGGCAGCAGCTTTGATGTCGATAATGTCCATGGTTGGATTGGCAGGTGTTTCAATATAAACCATTTTGGTGTTTGGTTTTATCGCTTTTTCAATGTTCTCTATTACAGAGGCATCAATATAAGTGCTTTCAACACCAAAACGAGGGAAAATATTTTCGATGATTCCGCGGGCAGGACCATAGATGGCATCATGACTTACCACATGTGCACCGTTTCCAAGCAATGCCATATAAACTGTGGTAACTGCTCCCATACCTGATGAAGTAGCAATGCCATCATAACCATTTTCTATAGCAGCAACTGCTTTTTCAAGGGCTTTAATGGTTGGGTTTCCAATACGTGTGTAAATATATCCATTGGACTCGCCTGAAAAACATTGAGCGCCATGGTCTGCATTTTCGAACGCAAAAGTAGAAGTTTGATAAATAGGAACAATAGCACTGCCGTACTGATCTTTATGGTCGCCGGCGTGAATGAGTTTTGAATTGAATCTCAAAGAGTCTTTTTTCATGTTGAATTTTTTTTGCAAAAGTATGATTTAATAGATAAAAAAGGGTGATAAATGTAGGTTTTTAGATACTGGTAATAAAAATAATGCCCAGAATTGGGGGAATTACAGAATTTTAAATTTCCCAGCTAATGCAATATTGATCGAAATGAGCAGAAGAAATTACAGGATTGTTGTTTTCCCAATTGCCTTTCAGATTCATTTCTTTGCAGGTAAGTTCGAAATGTGCCATTGAAATGCCCATATCTACCATTTGCAAATCAACACCCTTGCTAATCATGCCGTAACCTGGGTTGCGCTTCAAATAAAAATGGAAACCTGCTTCGGTTTTACATACGCGCCAGGGTTGTTTGTTGGATGCTGAGGGGCCGATGCGTACCATTTCTAATGCCACTGCATAATCCCCTGCTTTTTCTTTGGATAAAGAGTCTTTAAATGAACCATCAAAAAATAATTCTTTCCAGGCTTTTCTGCTATCTGCTTTGGCGCCCCAGCGGATGAGGCTTTCTTTTATGGTTTTGGTTTCTGCCGCAAAACCAAGTGGAGTGATGGCAGGAATAATGGTGTCGTCTTTCATTTCGATGATATCACCAAATTCACTTCTGCTAAAAGTTCCGCCCAACCAGCAAGTGCCATAGCCGAGACCTGTCATTTCTAAAATAATTTTTTCCATCAGGTAGCCATAATCCATGTTGGCAAATTCGCCTTCCGTTACCTGTCCGGCAATAAAATATGCGGCTCCTGAAATAAATCCGTAAGTGCCCAGCTTCACTTTATGGTTTTCTTTGGCAATCTTTTTTGTAATCAGTTTAAAAGAAACCTTATTGCCAAATGGCCCTTCTGTATGTTGTTGCAGAATGCTGTTTATGTTGTCAATTTGTTCTTTGCTTAGGTCTTTATTAATAAAGGTGCGGTTCGAGCGGCGTTTTTTAATTACTTCAATCACTGAAGTTTCGTTTTTCATAGTGGTAATGTTAGTTTATTTTGTTGTTGGCTTTGTGCCATTGTAATAGTGCAATTTGGCATGCCCGTTTTCGTAACGGTAGATATAAACATGTCCAATCAGAGGTTCAGTGATTTTTCTTCCCAGCAAATCGTAGATTATGTATTCTCCCAAAGGGATATCCGTAGGCTTTTCGCTTATGCCAACTGAGGCACATGCATTGTTGATGTCGTGAATATAAAAGGGTTTGGAAGCCAGCATACCACTTCCGTAGTTTACATACACCTGATAAGTTCCTGTATCGGTAACTGTGATGTGGTCGGCTTGTACATTGTTCGACCACAGATAGGTTTGATACCCAGCAGGAGCAGTTAATGTTACTGAATTGCTTCCTCCTGCACATGTAATTACAGGTTGCGGAAATTTGAAAGGAAGTTTATTAATGAAACTTCGGTAGCTGATAACTGAATCTTCGAAAAAGATTCGCGAGATGGGATTCCCGTTATTATGAACAAATTCGAAACTGGGGTCGGGTCGTCGGTCGAAACCATAATCAATAAAATGATTTCCTTCGGGAGTAATCTGATGATTTCCCATGCCTGAAGTATAAAAGTTTGGATTGGGAATGTATTCCCATATTTTGGTTGCCGTATGTGCAAGGGTATCTAAAGTATAAGTAACTGCCCGACTGATGTGTCCGCTGGTGTTGGCATTATCCAAGATAGAAAAACTGCCATCCAATTGACCTTTAATATCATGTTGTCCGCTGAATCCTGCATCGTTGGTAAAAGTAAATTGATTGGATTTTCCGCCCAAAATCCACATCACAGCCCCTGTGGTTCTATTGATTTTAACCACTGCATTCAAATGACGAAAGGATGCAAGCAGATTGCCGTCCACATCTTCCGAAATAGAATTTCCATGCGCATAATCAAATCCTGTGGCTACATAACCATATTGACTGTAAGCTTCTGTGGGAAAAATATGGTCTAACACATTCCATTGAAATACCAGGTTGTGTGCTCGGTCGAATTCCTGTATGATGAAGGTGGTTACATGTGTGGTAACACTTCCCTGAACGCCTCCAAAGGTATAGGCACTCAAATCCATCACGCTGTCTTTTGTAGCAAAGAAAACGGCATTGCCATTGCGAAGCAACTGAAACTCGTGTGGATTGATTTGTAAATTATTATATGGTTGCAGCGTACTTGTTATTTGCATGCTAGAATCCATAAATTCTATGTGGTTCAGTAAATTTACCGGAGTTTTCTGGTAATAAACACTAAACAGATTGGTGTCGGGGTGGTATTGAAAATTCCAATAACTGTAGCTCATATTCATAGAAAACCATACCACATAGCCGTTTTTATCCAGAATGGTGGCTCGTGGCCGAATAAATCCGGGATTGGTGGCATTCAGATAATAATTGTAAGGAGCTGTGAGATAATAACCATAATCGGAAGTGTCGCTTTGCTGAAATTCATAAGGATATAATATCCCGTAAGGCACTGGCCGGTTATAATTTTGGCAGGATAGCGACAGAGTGAACTGAGCAAACAATAGAAACAGAATGATTCTGAAATACTTCATAACGATGGTTTGTAAAATAAAACCGACCCAAAATTATAACAATTTATGATGCCGTGGATATTAACTTGGAAAATTGCCACAGATACGCTGATTTAATATGCCACAGATTCTCAGATTTTTTTTTAAAACAAAGCAAATAAATTTGCTTTGTTTATTAATCTGTGAATCTGGTGCGCCACGAGGCGTGCGTAACTATAAATAAATACCTAT
>CAYYQJ010000406.1:0-3769 GCA_964473775.1 uncultured Bacteroidales bacterium
AGGGACAAACTTCGAAGGAAGATGTCCAAATCATTAGGCAATTCGCCCGACCCAATCGAGTTGATGGAGAAATTTGGTGCCGATGGGGTTCGTATGGGCATGTTATTGGCATCTCCTGCGGGAAATGATTTGCCTTTCGACGAATCGCAATGCGAGCAGGGCCGTAATTTCAGCAATAAGATCTGGAATGCTTTCCGATTAATCAAAGGGTGGGAATGCGACGACAATATTCCGCAACCACAAAGCAGCAAGGTGTCTGTAGAATGGTTTAATGCGACCCTGAACAGTGCAATGACCGAGCTGAACGATCATTTCGAAAAATACCGCATGTCGGATGCCATTTTATGTATCTACAAACTGATATGGGACAATTTCTGTTCGTGGTATCTCGAGATGATAAAGCCGGCCTATCAGGCGCCAATCGACCGTAAAACCTACGAATCAACGCTGGATATTTTCGAAAAACTCATGCAGATACTTCATCCATTTATGCCATTTATCACTGAAGAGCTCTGGCATCATATACGTGAGCGTCAGGACGGAGAATCTGTGATGATGACACAAATGCCTAAGGCTGATTTGTTCGACGAAGCATTTTTGCAGAAGTTTGTTTATGTTCAGGAAGTGATAACCGAAATCCGGACGATACGTAAAGAAAAAAACATACCGTTTAAGGAATCCATCAAGCTGATGATTCGTAAGAATAACAACGAAGCAGGCGACATTACTTTCGACAGTGTGGTTGCAAAATTATGCAACATCAGCCAACTGGAATATGTTGCCGACAAGGTAGATCATGCCATTTCTTTTCTGGTTCAGTCAACGGAGTTTTATATCCCTGTTGAAGGAAACATAGACACCGAAGCCGAGATTTTGAAGCTTCAGGAAGAACTTAAATATCAGGAAGGTTTCCGCGATTCTGTGTTAAAGAAACTCAGCAACGAACGTTTTGTAAATTCTGCACCTGCAGCTGTGGTAGATATGGAACGCAAAAAACTGGCCGATGCTGTTTCGAAAATCAGCATTATAGAAGAACAAATCAAAGCTTTTAAATAGTGAAAGAACTACCTGATTAACAAATATATTATTCAACAGTTCGATTGTTTACTAAATTTAGTATTTAGAAGTTATTATAAAAGAAAAGCATTTCTATTTAAAAATGGGTAGAAATTATTTTGATTAGCGAAGTTATGTTTAAGCAATTTCAAATAAGTCAGCTAATTTTTGGTTCAATTCTTTCGCAATTACGGGATGTAATATACCTAATCTCCTTTTGATTAATGATTTTGGAATTGTGACTAATTTATGCAGCCTGATAACAGAATCCACTAATAAGCCGCTTCCTTTAGTCAAATAATTCTCTTTTTCCATAATATAATCGCTTGCAATTATGTCAGTGGGAATGTGGCTCGAAATAAAAGCGATTATTATATGATTTTGCTCACCTATTTCGGATGTCAGGCAAAGTGCAGGGCGTAATTTTAAAACGGAAAAGTCATCAAAGGGAAAAGGCACGAGAACAATAGAGTTTTTAATCATTAAATGGTTCTCCATCAGTTATTGTGTAAACATTTTCATTTGCATCTTCAAGATAGCTGAAAGCAGGATTAGATAATATTGTTTTCATCCATAGCTTTTCCTCGTCAGCTTCGTCAATTTCCTCATTTTTATCGTCAACAAGCACTATTACCCGTATTTTACAATCTTTTTTATGAAGAGGATAATCTAACCTCAAATGTCCATATTTATCTGTTTTTGTGTTTATCTCAATTGCCTTCATAACAAAATATTTTTACAAAGTTACAAATTATTTCGATTTTTGCAAATACAAAGTCTGATAGCCGTATTTTATTATTCATCAACCCAACAGGATATTCTTTTCATCTAATATATTTTTTCCAACTTGTTCTTGGTCGTTTATACATCACAAAATTTACAACCAAATAAAAAAGTACATTACTATTACAGCTTGCAGATAAATTATTATTTTTGCACTGACGATGTTTTATTATCAACTTAAAAACAGATTGGTTATTATTGGTGTTTTTGCCATTATTTTGCTCATGATTTTTAATTCGTGCCACACACATCATGCATGTATGGCTGTGAGCAACAATGGCAAACCAAGTTATTATAACAATCAGAGAGAACGCGAAGCCCGTCGTACCAAAAAAGAATTCAGGAAAAATAATCCCACCGGAATAAAACCTTCGGAGGGATTGGATGCTGATGACGGTTTTCATAAATCCAAAGAAAAAAATAATAAAAACAAGGGTGATAAAACACGTCGCCGGAAAAATAGACCGGTATTATAATTATTTGAATTTGCGCTTGCAGGCCCTAACTTCATTAAAATTATTCTTTTGTAAACATCATACATGCTAATTAAAATACTTAAATTAGCCTCCAGTTTAAAAATGTCGTACTTTTATAAAAATTTGAAACCATGAAATCAAAGAAAGTTGTAAAAACATTATTCAAAGTGCTGGGAATATTCCTGGGAGTTATTATCGTTTTGGCCATTGTGTTGCCGCTGATATTCAAAAAACAGATAGTGCAGGCCGTAAAAACAGAAATCAACAAGAGCCTGAATGCCACGGTAGATTTTACCGATTATCATGTTTCCATTTTCCGGAATTTCCCTGATTTTACTCTTGGCCTTGATAATTTAACCGTAGTAGGGCAGAAGGAGTTTGAAAAAGATACCCTTGCGAACATCAAAAAGTTGCGTGTAACTTTGGGATTGTTCAGCGTAATAAAAGGCGACCAATATACCATAAAAAGAATCGCTATCGAAAGCCCGAAAATCCTATTAAAAGTTTTACATAATGGCAAAGCCAATTGGGACATCAGCAAACCATCTACCGAAAAGCCAAAGCCGGGCGAAACCGAAAAGCCTTCGGCATTTAAGCTTTCCATTAAAAAACTCAGCATAAGCAATGCTTTCATTCGTTATGATGATAAACAATCGGCCATGCTGGCAGTGGTTAAGGACTTAAATCATACTTTGTCGGGCGACCTTTCGGCTGATTTGACCACATTAAACACCAACACCACCATAGATACTTTGAATTTCTCTATGGGCGGAATCAAGTATCTCCATAAGGTGAACCTCTCAATAAAAGCCGATCTGGAGGCCGACCTCAAGAATTCTAAGTACACATTTAAAGACAATGAGTTTCGGATTAACGAACTTTATCTGAAACTCGACGGTTGGCTTGCTTTGCTCAAAGATGGCTATGATATGGACCTTAAATTTGCTGTGCTGAAAACCGATTTCAAAAATTTCTTGTCGTTGGTGCCTGCCATCTTTATGAAAGACTTTGATAAGGTACAAGCTTCGGGTTCGCTGGGGTTTGATGGCTTTGCCAAAGGTAAATACGATGCCAAAAACTACCCGGCCTTTGCACTCAACCTGTCGGTGGATAAGGGCAGTTTTCAATACCCCGGGCTTCCAAAATCTGTAAACAACATCATCATCAATGGAAATATTACGAACAAAGGCGGTAGCCTCGATAATACTTTGGTAAATATCAAAAAACTGCACATAGAGATGGGCGGAAATCCGGTGGATGCACAAATTTATGTGGCTACGCCTGTGTCAGATCCTCAGGTGGATGCCATGATTAAAGGCCGCCTGGATTTAGGTCAGGTGAAAGACTTTTACCCTCTTGAGGCCGGCGAAACTCTGAACGGGATTTTTACAGCCGATGTTACGCTAAAGGGTCGCATGTCGTATCTCGATAAAAAAGAATACGAGAAGTTTAAT
>CAYYQJ010000407.1:0-3761 GCA_964473775.1 uncultured Bacteroidales bacterium
GGACGTTCGTTTGCTTCGCACGGACGTTCGTTTGCTTCGCACGGACGTTCATTTGTTACGGACCGACGGTTATTCTGACAAAACGAACGCCTGTTTTGGGTTAATGAACATTTATTACTAATTACAGGATAAAAAGTGAAAAACAAAACCCGCTTTCAAAAGTGATTTCAATTTTAAATAACCTGATTCTTATTTGATAACAATAAACTTCTTTGTTTGTTGATGGTTGTTGAATGTCATTCGTATAAAATAAAGCCCATCTGGCAGGTCAGCAATATTCCATAAAAGCTTGCGTTTAGAAGGCAGACTCAGGTTTTCGTTTAGAAGTTTAGCCACACAAGTGGATTGTGCATTAAAAACTTCCAAAACAACGGTACCCGCTATAAAAGTGTTGAACGAAATCTCAATATTATTGTTTTTCGATGGATTCGGATAAGGCACATTCAGTATGAAATTATTATTTGATGCCAAGCCTGTATTTGAAATAGCTGAAGTTGGGTTTTCTGGTATCAGTTTCAGATATTGTACACGCTGTTTAAACGGAAACTTAGCAGAAGTGCAATAAACATCAATTATATTGGTGTCGCCCGGCAGACAATACGGGCTAACATCAAGGGTAAACTGTGTGTTGTACGCTTGGTATAACCATTTATTATTGATATGGATAATCACATTTCCGCTATCAAGTGTATTGATATGTAGATTGTAGGTTGTAGCGGTTGGTAGATCTGTGATGGTATATCTTAGAAATTCAAAATCATCACCATTATTGTAGGAAACCGTATCATTGGCAGTTCCGGCAAGTAATTCAACCGTCAGATTGGTGCCTCCATTAAAATCAATATAATAAGGACTATGAAAAGGATCGCTTTCCAGGGCTGAATACCAGGTTTGTACAACGGGAACAGCCGGTTTCAAATAATCATTGTTATTTGCATCAATTCCTACCAATCCAAAATATCGGTCTTCATCAGTAACGGGTTTAGCTGTATTGTCTCGTATACACCACATATTGTAAGAGCGTAGTTTGTTATGGAAAATTCCTGCTGGTTGATTGGCTGCCCCCAATTGAGAAAACAAGTTCTGATAAAATATTGCCTGATCAGCCTCGGTTCCGGTAGTTTTATAATTGCGGTCAACACGGGTTATATTAGGATAAATTTCTGTAACCGTATTAAAACCATTTTCTGTCACCAGCACTTGTTTCGAACCGGCAAAATTATCAATCCAAAACTGAATGATATCGAATGTTGTTTGAGCACTGGTGTTGGGATAAATAGAATCACTCTGGTAGGTATCCAAAGCCAGATAATCCGATGCATTTACCACATCAACCAACCATTGGTTCTGAGAAACTCCTAATGAAATTGGGCTATCCGTATCGAAGGGATTCCCATTCACAATAGGCATAAGTTTTAGATTCGCTGACATTCCCATATCACTGGCAGCCTGTCGTGCTGTGGCCGCTGCTTCCACATACCAGGCAGCCCAAAGAGCCGCACGACTTTGACTTCCGGGAGAATACAATTTGTAATTAGACACAATTTCATAATCAATGGTCAAAGTGATTGACCCAATATTTGTAAGCATTGCCTGCACATAGGCATACAGAAAATTTTTTGCAGCCTGTCGCGTTGTTGCATCAGTTATTACATTAGGATAAAATGAAGGAATTGTTTCTTTACCAGGCGTTATTGTTGATGAAAAACTGATATTTACCGCACCCAAAACCGTTTCACCGTAGTTGTGTGCCCTTGCATAATTATCTATTACAGAGGAAAAGTCGTATACCCCCTGACTGGTTTCCATTTTTTTCCATGCATCAAAACCCACGCGACTGGTGGGCCGCTTTCCAAACAACTCTAAAGTATAAGGCTGCTTGTTATTTAATTCCCAAAATCCAAGCTGAATGCCTGTAGAATTGGGCGTGGCTGTATGTTTTTTTATTAGTTCGGTGTATTGTCCAAAGATTTTATATGGAAACACGAGAACAATTAGCAGTAGAAAATACTTTCTGTTCATTTTGCTTTATTTATTTTCCGGATTTTTTTCTAATATTTGATATACCTCCTTCAACCAATTGTGCGGATGCTTTTACTATTATATCAATACAATCTGTGAATCTTTGGCAATTTTCATTACTTCCCATACCATTTCAAAATCCGTTCTTCCGAAAGATTCAGGTAATTGGTTTTTTCTTCTACTATCGAATTATTAAGTAGAACGATATTGGGCATGGTTAAGCCTGCCAACTTCACAAAACGTGGTCCGTTCAACATCATGTAAGGTATTTCGCTGGCTTTGGTTTCTTCAAAAAACGGTGTCAGTTTTTCTTTATCACCGTTTAAAATCAGATAAAACGGCAGTTCAGGATTTTGTTTTTGTATTAAATGAATTTTATAACCGGCAATGCGGCAATGTCGGCAACTCAGGCTCATAAAGGCCACAATATGTTTCCCTTTTCGCAGGTCAACCACAGGTTTTTGAATATCAGTGCTGGTGTAAAGCGTATCGAGGTCCAGTTTATACCCCACGGTTTCCTCCCTTGATTGATAGGAGACAATGAAATCGGGCGGATTCAGAATAAAAGGCGTAATGATGGATGATAACAGCAAAACGCTTACAATGATTTTTTTAAAGGGCAAATCAAAACCCTTGTGCCAGATATAAATTGCCACAGCCACAGCCATCATAATGATGTTTTTAATGATAGATTCCAGTGGTGTCATCACAATATAATTTCCAAAACACTTGCAATTGCCCTGATTGCCTTCTTTTATCATCAATATGATGAGATAGATGGTAAATAAAAGCAGCAAAACAATGGTAGCTTTTAAGGTGAATTTTTTCAGATTAAAGTTCATAATCAGCAATAAACCCAGAAAAAACTCTGAAGCAATCATCAGCCGGGAAAAAACAGGAGCCGTTGCCCAGTTAGCCACCTTAATATCAATTAGTGTCAGTTCAAACAATTCGATAGGGTAGAGCTTGGTAAACCCCGAGAAAACAAATACCAACCCCAACAATATGGTGAGGCCGGTAAAAAGTATTTTCTTTATCATAAGCGTTGTTATCAAAATCCGTATTTGTCTATCAGGTAAATCAAAGCAGCCATAGATGCGGTGCCCAACTGTAATTCTCTTTGTGTGATTGATTCAAAAGTATCATTTGCACAATGATGATAATTAAAATAGCGTTGCGAATCGTTCATCAAGCCAAAGAGTGGAAATTTTTGGCCTTCCAGAAAACTAATATCCACACCTGAATATCCTTTATGAAAATTCCAGAGTCCATAAGGCAATAACAAAGGTTTCCATTGTTCAAATCTTTTGTCCACTTTATCGTCTTCCGATTCGTAACTAAACCCTTGAGGCAATAAAGCGCCTTCGTCCGATTCAATAGCGGCAATATGTTTCTCGTTCTTATTTTTGACCGTTTCGGCATATTTCCGGCCTCCGCGCTGTGCCATTTCTTCATCCATAAAGGCGATAACTCTTATGGTATGTTTTGGTTTAAAATGAAGGTCCTTAAACATTCTTATCATATCCATAGCCTCTACCACACCGCAACCATCGTCTTGAGCTCCTTCCGTAATGTCCCATGCATCAAGGTGTCCGCTAACTACAATAATCTCATTTGGAAACTCACTGCCTTTGATTTCGGCAATCACATTGGCAGAAGCAGTGTCAGGAAATTCTTTGCAGGTAGATTGCAGATAAACTTTTACTGATGGGTCTTTATTAATCAGTTTGCTCAACACA
>CAYYQJ010000408.1:0-3760 GCA_964473775.1 uncultured Bacteroidales bacterium
GAAACTGACTTCATCTTTTTTGATAATGGTGGGGCTCCATTTTCTATAAGATTTTCCCAATCGGTGTTTTGGTTTTTAGCAAAAAATTCAATAGCCCAATTAGAGACCATGTCCAGAAACCCAATAATACCCATTGTGTCACCCATCTTTTAATAAAATGAAATGGGAGTTATCTCGGTAAACATCAGGGCAGAAATCATTCCCACTTCATGGGTTTGTTCATTATTAAAACTTTGCATAATTTTTTGGTTTTTAGAAGATAAGTTTGAAATGTGGGGGCTTATAACCCCCACTTTTTAATTACACAAGGTCAAATATTAGTTCTACAAATCCTTCTGGCTTTTTAGTTTCAATGGAGATTAAGTTACAAGCCCATAAACCTACCAATTTTTGTTCATCCTTTCCATAAAAGTCTCCACCGCCCTTTCCATTTCCGATGCAAGTAAGTAATGGAAGTGGGTGTATCCTCCAGCCATCCACCGCAGGGACTTTACTTTTATCAAGAAACTGTTTTGTTGTATGGTTTACAACATACTTAGCTTTTACAACTGCTCCATCGGGTTTTACTTGGGTTTCCTCGCAACACTTGTCATAAATATTAACAGCTTCACCTTCTATTTTTTCTGTATAATCACCAGCCCAAGCCACGATTTGTGGATTACCTAATATTAAACTTTCAAAAGCTCCCACAAATTTGTTCTTGACCCAACTGTGTTCCATTAATTTTGCACCATTGTCGTAATCATAACTTTTTACCCACTTCAAAACTGTTTTTTTATCTGAAGCCAGAATTACTGCTCTAAAATATTGTCCCATTTTTTGATTAATTATATTGGTTAGTAATGTCAATATAAGGCGATTAACAGATAAAAGAGGGAGACATTAACTCACAACTGAATTAACTCAAAAGTTTCATCACCAAACCCATTATCGTCGAGATAACCCTGAATTTCTTCCTGACTTTTTGCTTCATTTATGGTTTCAATGTCACAAAATTTCTTTGGCTGGTTATTCTCCATTTCGTACACAGTTATTGTCTTATTTCCATTTAATGATTCGCCAGTTGAATCTCTTTCAAAATCAATAGTATAGAATAGTTTTTTCATTTTTTTCGGATTTTGGTACTTTAAAAATTCTTTTTGGGAAAGTGGGGATTACTGAATTCCCAAAATTTCTTTGATTCTTTCAACAACAATTGTGTTCTTTCCGCCGACGTGCCATTCTGTTATTTTTGTTTTTGGTGTCCCATGTGCGCCTTGATAGGCTTTCCCAGACTTGTAGTTATATATTGTAGCAACAGTATTGTCCTCAAATTGTATAGACCATTCTGCATCAGTCTTTTCACCATCTCCATCAACTGGTTTGCCAAAAACTTGTTTGAGTTTGTTGTAGGCAGCATTAATTTCACCTGTCAGGAAGGTTCCTGCTGTTTCGATTGTTGTTTGATTGTGTGTAATAAATTCCATGATATTTCTAATTTAATTATCGTCTGATGTTTGCTATATAAAGCTTATAATCAATATAAGAGGGGGTATTTTATCGTAAATAATTACCTGAGAATTTATCATAATATCTCTCCCCAGCAATTGCCATTTAATAAAAAAACTTTCAGGACGCAAGTGTTTAATTTCTGGTAAAATTTGCAGAGTTTATTAATTGTTATCCCTCTTTTTCTACTACCTGACTTTATCAAAAGAATTATGAAAATTTATCTTAAGCGTCTGGTTAAAGGGATAGGTTACACAACAGTGTCTATCGTTTATATTTTCCATGAATTTGGAACAAATGAACTTGGAGCAAGTGTTACCTGGAGAGATTCACTAGAAGTTTGGGCGGGAAATAAATCAGAATTTGTCCAGGGACTACTTACCTTTTTGGTCTTTGTACTTGCTGTCTTGGCATTAATTTATCTGATTAAGGGAGTCTATTATTTGACCAGTCTTACAACGGAGAAAAATCCAGTATTTGAAACATCTCTGAGGGAAAAGTTTAACAAACCATATTCAGGTTATGATGGAGATGGCGACAACATCGAAAAAATGAAAGTTTATAGAGATTCAAAACTAACTTGCATGTCAAACAAAGTAGGAGCAGAAGAGATGAAACAAAGTGTGTCTATTGACTCATTATTATCTTGCAAAGGAAAAAGTACACAGTCTGTTAGGCGTTATGTAAGTTCAGAACTTTCTGCAAAATCCAACGAAGAAGGCTATCAATGGCTCAAGAAAAGTTGAATAAGCTTTTACGCTGTTCTATTGTTGATACAATAAAAAACTCTCCCTGGCATAAGTCAAGCTCTCCCCACCCGAAGTAACCTTTTAATAAATTCATGCAAATTTTTCAGGTTAAGCTGTAACCTTACTTTCCAATTTCTTGCAGCCATTTCCTACCAATATCCCTGATAATTAAATTTCTGTTTATACAAAAATAATTATCAAATTTAACCTTTCTACTAGCCTGTGGTATAATGCCATAGCATGACAAAAAATTAAATAAAAATTCCAGGGTTTGGGGAGAATTTCTTGAGGAGTGGGGAAAGTAGCCTCTTTGAAATATTCTTTTGAAGAATTCTACAACTTTTTAAGATTGCAGAATCTGGATCAATTTCATTCTAAGATAGTTGTTTATGAAATGCTTATTAAGATTCGGCAGAATTACCAAATACCAACCTACTTCGAATGAACTATTAGTATATCTATATAGCTCAATACACATTGTCGGGTTTAAATAATTATATTATTCTTTGATTATCTTAGTAATCATCGTATTTTCTCCGAACAAATAGAGAAAGTATATTCCTTTAGCATATTTTGTTAAATCTATTGAAGTGCTCATACATTTATCCAATTGGTTTTCCATAAGTAATTGCCCAGTAATATCATATACAAAGAGTGTGTTGAATTGAAAATTACTTTGAAATTCAATGGTTAGCATGCCAGATGTTGGGTTTGGATATATTTGAACATCTGAGTTTTTTGATTGAATTTCTACGCCTGTGAAAATAAAATTGAATATGTTAGAAGGTTGCGATGAACATCCATTTACAGTTACAATTACGTAATAATTTCCAGCAACGGAAGGAGTATATATAGAAGAAATAGCGCCGTTTAAAATACCTGATTGATTGTACCATTGGTTGCCATTTATAGAACTGGAAATTAAATCATTTCCGTTTTGGGTAACTACAGGATTTTGAGGATATGGGTAAACTGTAACATTTATTTGTGTTCGTGCCCCTTCGCATCCATTTAATGTTTGTGAAACATAATACGAAGTAGTTCCGATAATATTTGTTAAAGGTGTTGGAGCAGTTGTAATTCCTGTGCCGTTAGCAGGGACTATATACCATAATAAATCACTACCACTTGCAGTAAGTTGCGTTGCGGTTGCATCCTGACAATAAGTGTAAGCAGTAGTTGCAGAAGGTAAGGCTGGAGTTGCATTAATTGTCACAGCAATATCCGTTCTTGGGCTTTCACATGAGTTTACCGTTTGGCTCACATAATAATGTGTCGTTCCTGCATTAGTCGTTATTGGCATTGGAGCTGTAGAATTGCCTGTGCCGTTTGCAGGGACTGTATACCATAATAAATCACTGCCATTTGCAGAAAGTTGTGATGCGGTTGCGTCCTGGCAATAGGTGTAAGCAGTAGTTGCAGAAGGTAACAAAGGAGTTGCATTAACCGTTACAGCAATATCAGTTCTTGGGCTTTCGCAAGAGTTTATGGTTTGGCTCACGTAATAATGTGTTGTTCCTGCC
>CAYYQJ010000409.1:0-3759 GCA_964473775.1 uncultured Bacteroidales bacterium
AACCGAAATATCATTATAGGCGCACACTTTATTTTTGGATTGCCTGGCGAAACTCGTAAGGAGATGCTGGCTGAAGCCGATATTGTTTCCCAGCTTCCCCTGCACAGCATTAAACTGCATCAGTTGCAGATATTGAAGGATACGGTGATGGCCGAAGAGTACATAACAAACCCTGAAGATTTTCATCTTTTCGGACTGGAAGAATACATTGATTTTATTGTTTCTTTTTTAGAGCGATTAAGACCTGAACTCATTATAGAAAGACTTTCGGGAGAGGTTCCCCCAAGGTTTCTGATTAGTAAACCGTGGGGAAATTTGCGTGCCGATCAGGTGATGCAAAAGATAGAAAACCGCATGAAAGAAAAGGACACCTGGCAAGGAAGGTTGTTTAATGGGGGTTGCTAATCTAAACATTTAGATTATAGAAAGCTATAAGGTGCTTTTTTGTTTCTGTAAATTTACCCTATATTAAATACGGCTGCAACATTTGGAATATAAATCGTTTAACCCATAAAAAATAATTGATGTTTTAAACGCCTGTTTAAAAAAAAACTTTACTTTTGCAGCCGATTTATGTCAACAGAAGAAAAAATAAAACGGACTGCGCTGATTCTTTTTCTTGAAAGAGGATTTGAACGAACGAGTATTCGCGAGATAGCCAGAAGGGCCAAAATCAATATTGCGCTGATGAACTATTATTTTCGCAGTAAAGAAAATCTGTTTGATTCTATTTTCACCGGTTTGCTGGGCAAATACACGCCTGTATTGAATGGCATACTGAATTCTCCCCTACCTATTGAGGAAAAAATCAAGCTGTATGTGGAAGAGTATATCGACATTTTGCAGGAAAACCCCAAGCTGACTTATTTTGTGCTTTCGGTTTTGCACAGAAATCCTGATAAGATTACGAAAATGAAAATTTTCCAGAGTCTTTATCATACCGGAAACTTCTCTTTACATTTTGCTGAAGAGGTGCGTCAGGGGAATATAAAAGATGTTGACCCAACACAGTTTTTTATTAATATGCTTTCGCTGATTACATTTCCGTTTACAGTGAAACAGGTTATTGTTGAAAAGAACAAATTGACCGAAGCGGAGTTCAGAAAGTTTATGGACGACCGCAAACAAATCATCACAACCATGCTTATTCAAACTTTAAAATAAAATAATGTTTATAAATTCTATTGCACACTACATACCTGAAGGGGTATTAACTAATCAGTACTTTTCGAAAAAACTAGGCTTAACAGAAGAAGATATTTTTAAGAAATCGGGGATAAAAGAACGCCACGTAACACTAAACGGCGAAAACACCAACACCATGAGTGTTCAGGTTTGCGAAAATCTGCGATCGAAGATTCCTTTTGATATTAAAGAAGTTGATTTGATTGTGGGAGCCACTTATTCGCCACACGATACCGTGGCAACGCTGGCACATCAGATTCAGCATTTGTTTCAGATCGAAAATGCACAGGTGCTTTCTGTATCTACTGCCTGTTCGTCGTTTGTGAATGCAATGGAAATTGTGGAAGGATATTTTGCCATGGGTAAAGCTTCCAAAGCCATAGTTTTGGTATCTGAACACAATACCGTTTATAATGATGATAGCAATGCTTATTCAGGCTTTTTGTGGGGCGATGGGGCTGCCGCTATGACGGTGACTAAAGAAAGAATCTCAGAAAGCGATGTAGAAATTTTAGAAATAGAAACCAGAGGTTATGCACATTTTGCCAAAGCTTTACATGCAGTAAATCTACGTCCGCTGAGCGACAGAATACAGATGGGCGATGGCAAAGATGTTTTTATTAATGCAAGCAAACTGATGTCGCAAAACACAATAGATATCCTTAAAAGTAATGGATATACCATAGAGCATCTTACTTATCTGATACCTCATCAGGCAAACATACGCATCATCAAAAAGGTAGGCGAAATGTTAGGCATGTTTAATGGTTCGGTGATAACAAATATTGAATATCTCGGTAATACAGGAAGTGCCAGTTCAGCCATAGCACTCTCACAGACATGGGAAAAACTTAGAAAAGGAAATCTGGCTGTAGTTACCGTTTTTGGAGGAGGATATTCTTCGGGCTGTATGCTTTTAAGAAAGTAATAGCATAGTTAAGAGTGAGCATTCAAATTGAAGTTTTTTTGCGTAGTATTTAAAATTACAATGCTCAAGCAACAAATAACAAATAAATTACAATTTCAAAATTAAATCAAAAATCAAACGGTTTTGATATTTGATTTTTTGTTTTTGGAATTTATTTGTTATTTGCTTTTTGTTTTTTGATATTTTACAACTTAGTCTGTTCGTCCAGTTTAGGATTGATAATTCTTAAATCTTGATTCGTATTGCTGCGATCCAAAGCCCGGCTTTTTGCGTGGTGTTGCCTGATGTTTGCCGGCAGCCACCTGATGTCTGTCGCCTGCAGCTTTATTTCTGTCGCGGGGAGGGCGTTGTTGTTTGGGTTCTTTTTTAGGATTGTGGTCCATCAACGGAAAAGGATGATCGTCAATAACAGGTATCTTTTTTCCTATCAGTTTCTCAACATCGCGTAGGTAAGCTTTTTCTTCTGCATCGCAAAAAGAATAAGCAGTTCCTTTTGCGCCTGCACGACCTGTTCGGCCAATACGATGCACATAAGTTTCGGCAACATTCGACAACTCATAGTTGATAACAAATTCCATATCTTCAACATCAATACCTCGGGCAGCAATATCAGTAGCCACAAGCACTCTTGTGGTTTGCGATTTAAAATTGGCCAATGCCCTCTGACGTGCATTCTGAGCCTTATTTCCATGAATGGCTTCGGCTGAAATTTTATGTTTATCCAGCATTTTTACCACGCGGTCGGCACCATGTTTCGTACGGGTAAAAACCAGTACAGTACGAATGTTTTTATCTTTAAGCACTTCCACCAGCAATGCAGGTTTGTTGCCTTTATCCACAAAAAATACGGCCTGTTTGATGATATCCACCGTAGAAGCCGAAGGGGTAACCTCCACTTTTCGCGGTTGATAAAGAATAGTATTGGATAGCTTCACAATTTCGGGAGGCATGGTAGCCGAGAAAAATAACGATTGACGTTTGCGAGGCAATTCAGCGATAATTTTGCGAACATCGTGAATAAAACCCATATCGAGCATGCGGTCGGCTTCGTCCAATACAAATATTTCTATATCGCGCAGCGAAATAAATCCCTGGTCCATCAAATCAAGCAGACGGCCCGGGGTAGCAACTAAAATATCAACTCCGCGCTGCAAAATAGCAGTTTGAGGGTTTTGGTTCACTCCGCCGAACACCACAGTGCTGGTTAAATCGCAGAAACGACCGTAAGCTTTAAAGCTTTCGTCTATTTGAATGGCAAGTTCGCGGGTGGGAGTAACTATAAGACTGCCGATTTTTCTTTTGCGGTCGTAGGTTTTCGAAGCCTGTAATAATTGCAAAATAGGTATAGCGAATGCAGCGGTTTTTCCGGTGCCTGTTTGAGCGCAGCCCAAAAGGTCGGTACCGTTAAGCACAATAGGAATAGCTTCTTTTTGAATGGGTGTTGGGATGGTGTAACCTTCCTGTTCAATTGAACGCAGGATGGGTTCAATAATGTTTAATGATTGAAATGGCATAAATAAAATAAAGTGTGATAAATCTTAGGAATCAAAACCTGTCTAAATGGTAGGAAGGGGAAAATAATCCTCAGGTGAATTTTTGCAAAGGTAAGCCTTTATTTGGACAAAGGGGTTTTATTTTTTAAATGG
>CAYYQJ010000410.1:0-3754 GCA_964473775.1 uncultured Bacteroidales bacterium
GTTTTTATTTGCGGAAAGGTGGATAAAGGTTCTTTTAGGACTACTTTCAACAAAAAAGGGAATGGCGAAGGCTTTTTCTATGTGAATCAGCCCTTGCTTAAAGAGATTTCGAAAACAGCCGGCGATAATGTTTCCATTGAATTATGGGAAGATGAAGAACCTCGTATGGTTCAAATTCCTGCTGATTTATTGCAGGCCTTATCTTTTAGCGAAAAGGCAGGTAATACCTTCGAAGCCTTTCCGTATTCACATAAAAAGGAAGTGATTGCCTGGATAGACAATGCGAAAAAACCGGAAACACGCATGCGAAGGATTGTAAAAGCTATTGATATGCTTGAAAATTATAAAGGAAGATAAGAAAGTTTGAAGTACTGAAAGTGCCTAAAGTATTTAAAGTTAAAAGTATCAAGTATTCAGTAACAAAAACAAAAAATGACCACTTAATGACCATTAATTATTAAAGCGAACCTTCAATTATATTATTAAAATTATTGGGTAGGTATTCTTTCTTTACTTCTGCGTTTTGCGAAGTACTCCAATATCTGTTCATGAGTCATTTCTGATATTTCTTTACTTATCCTATCACGCTCTTGTCTCATGTACTTTACGGCGTCGAAATCTTTTTTAATTATTTTCTTCATAATCAATTAATTCTAAAGGTGAACGAATCTCTATTGTTGGGTAACCAGCTCTTAAATTTACAGAATTATATCCTCTAATTCGGCTGAGATTTACTATATGCTTGAAATTCCAGCTAACCAAAACATCTGCTCTATATAAAGTTGCGAGTGCAATGTGAATACAATCCTCACGACTTGACTTTCCTACAACTCTCTCCATAATATAATTATCAGCCAAATCCAATGCTTCATCAACGATTTCAACATACTCAATAAGTTCATCAGGTAAATTACTGACAAATTCTTTGATTATTGCAGGGGCATTTACCAATTCATTTTTAGTCAACTCTGAATAGATTATCCTGATATTTTTATTTCTAATCTGTTTAAATAGTTTTTTTGTTATTTCTTCAAATTCCTCATCAAAATAACCTCCAAATATTGAAGTGTCCAAATAATACCTTATTACCATTTTCCCCAATTTAATTCATTACAAAAATACGATTATTTATCCACATTTAGATTAGATTATGTAATGGGTTTATTTTCTCAAAACTAAATCATCTACTGCTGGATATATTCTTTCTCACTTACATTCATACATATATCCCTTCTCTTACGGCAGTCCTGACAATATGTCCAAATAAAGTGCTTTTTGTTTTCATTTCCTCATCACTTTCAATAAACACATCCGTAATCAATCCATGCCTGACTGCCATTTTCCTGAAATAGGCCTTACATTGCATCTTTGTTTGAATATCAAGATTTTCGGAAGTAACCAGAATTATATCATAATCACTATCCTTATTAACCTCATTTTTAACCCTGGAGCCAAACAAAAGCATTCTGCATCCAGGTATTAATTGTGAGGCAATATCTTTTAGAATCATTATTTCTTTAGTATTTTCCATGCAATTAGTCTTTGATATTTCGTGATTATACAAAATTACTATAGTTTTGCAAAATTAAACAATTATGAATAAAAAATTATAGCGTACCGAAACAAAGTCATTGTTTTATGACATTATGGTTACATAGCTAAATTGTTGTTTACTTATGGCTGGAAATCTTTGTGTAACTTTGAGGTTCTTTGTGTAACTTAGCGTATAGCTATTTCACAAAGATACACTAAGACTTCACAAAGTTCACAAAGAATCACTTAATAACAAAGAATTTATAAAGATGAGAAAATATATCGTGCTGCTTTTGATGATTATGTTTCATTCTGCTTTTGGGCAGGTGGACAATGCTTTTTACCATTCGGTGGTCAGCAATGTTTCTTACGATAGTGTGCTGAACAAACTCATAACCTTTCAAAATCTGGGGGTGAAATCCCCTGGCAGTACGGCTATCACCAATACCAAAAACTGGCTCATTGCCAAATATCAGGCCATGGGTTATACAGATATTGTTTCCGACAATTTCACTTATTTGGGAAGCACCCTCACCAATATTGTGGTAACAAAAACAGGCACCGATTTTCCTGATACTTATCTGATTGTGGACGGACATTATGATACCAAAACAGGCACAGGCACCAACGACAATGGTTCGGGTGTGGCCATCATACTCGAAATGGCCCGACTTATGGCCAATATTCCAACGCGATATTCCGTAAAGTTTATCAATTTCAGTGCCGAAGAAGAAGGGCTGATTGGTAGCAACGATTATGTAAATACGGTAGTTACGCCTCAGAACCCCAACATACTGCTGGTGTTTAATATTGACGAAGTGGGCGGTGTGGCCGGACAGCCCAACACCACAGTTACCTGCGAAAGCGACCAAAGTACTCCTACATCAAACAATGCAGTTTCAGCATTATATACCGACACATTGTCGCAGGCCACTCTCATTTATTCTAACCTGCTTACCCAATTTGCCAATGCTTATGGTTCTGATTATGTGCCATTTCAAACAGCAGGCAAAATAATCACGGGATTGTACGAATCCACAGAATCCACTTATCCGCATTCGTCGGGCGATAATCTGGCACACCTCGATACCAGCTATGTTTTTCAGGTGGCCAAGGCTTCCACAGGCGCAGCGCTCTATTTTGCAAAGGCATGGCAGAGCTACACTTCGGTGTCAACCACTGCAAAATCAGGCCTCACCGAAGTATATCCCAATCCGTTTACCAATCAACTTACTCTGAAAAATACCTCGGATGAGGTGCGCCTCATCAGGGTTTTCGACCTGAACGGAAAATTAATTCATAACCTTCTTTTGCCTACACATTCACATACTGATTTGCAAATGCTCCAACTCAGCAAAGGTTTGTATGTTTTCGAAATCTCGGATACAAATCATAATGTATTGGAGAGGAAAAAGATATCGAAGATTTAGGGGGTTGAGTCAATTTGGTGATAGTAGGAGTGGCTTTATAAGCATTCACCCTTTTGAACTAAAAATCCCACTAACAAAATACATTCCAATAATTGACAAGTATCAATGATTTTGTCTTTTTACGAATTACCAAAACTTCTAAATTTGCCCCTATAATTACTTTAATCTTTTTTATTATGGCAGAATCAGAATACAGATTTAGACCTCAGGCAACATTGCAAATGTCAAGTGATGCCGTACACGTTCCGGACAACATTTTCGAAGCAAGAAAAACTCTTTTATGTTTAAGAAATAGTGGTGATCATGTTATTCCCGAGCTTACCTTAGATGCTATGGATGGACGTGTAGTTACTTTGGAAGAAAAACAAGACGCTATGTCGGGTGGCGCATCTGATAGAAGAGAGATCCGCGACAATGCTTACATCTTGGTTTTTGCCGACCATAAAAACAATAAGTTGGCTGTACAGTTAAAATCAAACGACATTGCTAACTTTAATTCCGCCGCCGCTTTCATTAAAAGAAACGGTTATGGCATTGCAGATGAACCTGCTGCTGTGGCACATCCTGATATAACAATTAAAGCTAAGCCTAATTATGCAGGAACTATTATTGCAGAAGTTAAGGCTCCAAACACTGCCAAACAATTCTCTATTGATTGGGAATACAGTTATGATAATGGAGAAACCTGGTTTCACAGCAATTCAACAGGAGTTTGCGACAGAGAAATCTCAGGTCTTAAATTATTAAGATCGGAAGAGCGTCGTGTAGGGAAAGAGTGTTCAGAGCCGTGT
>CAYYQJ010000411.1:0-3736 GCA_964473775.1 uncultured Bacteroidales bacterium
CCCGCATCGACTGGGAACTTCTAGGCTTATATCATGAAGGCCTCATTGCATCAACCGCTTGTTTGGGTGGCGAAATTCCATCTCTGATTCAGGCCGGAAATATGGAAAAGGTGGTTGAAAAGATTAAGGATTTCAAAGAATTGTTTGGCGATGATTTTTATATGGAAATGATGCGCCACAAAACTGGCGATGCCAAAATGGATGCCGATGTTTTTCGTCAGCAGGAAATGGTAAACGATGCGTTGAAAATACTTGCTGCAGAACATCAGGTGAAACTGATAGCCTCAAACGATGTGCATTTTATCAATGCGGAAGATGCTTCGGCTCACGACCGTTTGCTTTGTATCAACACCGGTAAGCTGGTGGAAGACACCTCCCGTATGAAATACACCACCAAGGAATATTTGCGTACACCCGAAGAAATGGCCGAGTTGTTTGCCGATTGTCCTGAAGCCATTGAAAACACGGTGGAACTGGCCGGTAAAGTAGAATGCTTCAAATTGAACCGAGAGCCTCTCTTGCCCGACTTTCCTTTGCCTGAAGGTTTCACAGATCCCGACGTATATTTAAAACATATCACCTACCTTGGTGCTGAAAAACGCTACGAAGAAATCACCGATGAAGTAAGAGACCGGATTGAATTTGAATTGGATGTGGTTAAAAGTATGGGATTTCCGGGATACTTTCTTATTGTTCACGATTTTATTCAGGCGGCCCGCGACATGGGTGTATGGGTAGGCCCTGGACGTGGTTCGGCTGCCGGTTCGGTGGTGGCTTATTGTTTGCGCATCACCGACCTCGACCCCTTGAAATATGGATTGCTTTTCGAACGTTTTTTAAATCCCGACCGTATTTCGATGCCCGATATGGATATTGATTTTGATGAAGATGGCCGCGACAAAGTAATACAATGGGTGGTCGAAAAATACGGCACCCACCGCGTAGCACAAATCGTAACCTTTGGAACTATGGCCATGAAAATGGCAATCCGCGATGTGGCACGCGTAGAAAATCTACCCTTACCCGATGCCGACCGACTTTCCAAACTGGTACCTATGCGTGCCGAAAATCTGGAAGATGCCATTGCTAAGGTTCCTGAATTGAAAGATGCCCGAAATTCATCCAATCCCGTTGTGGCCCGAACCATCAAATATGCTGTGGAACTCGAAGGCTCCATACGGCATACGGGGCTTCATGCCTGCGGTATCATCATCGGGAAAGACGATTTGATAGATTACATTCCGCTCTTTACTTCCAAAGAAACCAATTTGTTGGTAACCCAATTTGAAGGCTCTCATGTGGAATCGGTGGGCCTTTTGAAAATGGACTTTCTGGGATTAAAAACTCTTTCTATTATGAAAGATGCTATTGCAAACATCAAGTATTCCAAAGGTATAGATATTGATGTGGACACCATACCTATGGACGATGTGGAAGCTTATGAAGTGTTCAGTAAAGGAAATACCACCGGTGTGTTTCAGTTTGAGTCGGATGGTATGAAAAAATGTCTGAAAGAACTTAAACCCAACCGTTTTGAAGACCTTATAGCCATGAATGCCTTGTATCGTCCGGGCCCTATGGACCAGATACCAAGTTTTATCAGGCGTAAACATGGTAAAGAAAAAACCACTTACGACCATCCTGCCATGGAAGATGTATTGATAGAAACTTATGGTATTACCGTGTATCAGGAGCAGGTGATGAAACTTTCGATGATTCTGGCAGGTTTCACCCGTGGACAAGCAGATAATTTGCGTAAGGCAATCGGAAAAAAAGATCCGGAGCGCATGGCAAAATCGAAAGAAGATTTTTTTATAGGATGTAAGAATAACGACATTTCCGATACTCTGGCCAAAAAGGTTTGGGGCGATTGGGAGTCGTTTGCATCTTATGCTTTCAATAAATCGCACTCAGCCTGTTATGCCATTTTGGCTTACCGTATGGCCTATCTGAAAGCGCATTACTTGAATGAATTTATGGCAGCCGTACTCAGCCGCAATGTTTCTAACATAGACGAAATCACTTTTTTGATTGATGAGTGCAAAAAACTCAATGTAAGTGTACTCGGACCTGATGTGAATGAAAGCGAACTCCGTTTTGTGGTAAACACCAAAGGCGAAATTCGCTTTGGATTGGCAGCCATTAAAGGTCTGGGCAATGCCGCTGTTGATTCCATTATTTTGGAACGGCAGAAAGATGGTCCTTTTAAAAATATTTTCGAGTTTCTCAACCGCGTGAATCTTCGCACGGTGAACAAAAAAAGCATAGAGGCCCTTGCCATGGCAGGTGCCTTCGAGAGTTTTGGCATACACAGAGCACAGTTTTTTTATAAGCTTCCCAACGAAGAAATCACTTTTCTCGAAAAACTGTTGAGGCACATCACTCTGGTGCAAAGCAAACAAAACACCATGCAACAATCTTTGTTTGGCGAAAGTTCTGAAATGGATATCACCGACCCCGAATTGCCTGTCTGCGAACCCTGGAGTAAGATAGAGCAATTGAATCATGAGAAAGCAGTGATAGGATTTTATGTGTCGGGGCATCCGTTGGACGATTATAAAATCGGATTGCAATATTTCTCTAATTTCACCCTGGATAAAGTGGAACGATTGTCTGATTTTGCAAATCGCGAAGTACGATTTGGCGGGATGATTATTTCGGCAAGTCATAAAATCAATAAAAACAACAAGCCCTTTGGTTTTTTCGAAATCGAAGATTTTACAGGCTCTTTACGTATGAATCTATGGGCTGAAAACTACGATAAGTTTAAGCATTTAATGGAAATTGGCAAGTGTATTTATGTTATAGGAAAAGTAGATAAACGATTCTGGGATAAAGAAAAAGAAAAAGACCCCAATGCCATTATTGAATATGAAATTAAGATTCAAACCATAGAGCCTCTTTATACTTTACTCGAAAAAAGAACCAAATCCATTACACTGTTTATTACACTCGACAATCTTAATGCGAATCTCATATCCCAAATCAAAAAATTAACCAAAGACAATCCCGGCGAAGTAGATTTAAAATTCAAAATCCAAAACGAAACCGAGGACTATTCTATTGATATGTCGGCCCGCCGCAGCAAAATAAGCTGCGAAGCATTTCTCACCGAAATAGAGAAAATGGATAATGTTAAATTTAAGTTGAATTAAGGTGAAAGATTTTCAATTTTGGAATATCCTGATTCTGAATTCCGCATTCAGGCTTCAGTATGCTACTATAAAATTTTCTTTTCTCCTTTCCTTTCACGTACCTATGTTTTAACTAATTTTGCATCTTTAAGAAATCAATCAAAAAAAATATATTTTATGGCACACGAAATCACAGACAGCAATTACGAAGAATTAATTATCAAATCAGGCAAAGTAGCTTTGCTCGATTTTTGGGCCGAATGGTGTGGCCCTTGCAGAATGCTCACTCCCATTGTTAATGAACTCTATACCGAGTTTGAAGGTCGCGCAATCATTGGCAAAGTCAATGTTGACGAAAACAACGGCATCACCATGCAGCATGGCATCCGCAACATTCCTACCATTTTATTTTTTAAAGATGGCAAGGTGGTAGATAAAGTGGTAGGCACAACCTCAAAATCTAAACTGGCTGATATACTAAACGGACTTTTATAACGTTATAGGCTCACAAAAACAAATCAGATTATGCCCGAAACCATCGACCAAAAATATGTTCATTCGTTTGGCAACCTCGAATTGGTTGCCAAACAAGTGGTAGAGGG
>CAYYQJ010000412.1:0-3730 GCA_964473775.1 uncultured Bacteroidales bacterium
AGTCATTTTCATGGAACAAAGATAAGCATTTTGCTGTTAATCTTAGAACTTAGCTCAAATTTCTATTTTACAAATGAAATAAAAAAAAACTTCCCTATCCGGAAAGCTTTTTTAACCTGATTTATAGTTTGGCGTGAGATATTATAAGAATAGAAAAGACGGAAGTCGGAATTTCCAACTAACATGAACCCAACTGGATTTTTGAGAAATCCAATGAAAACTGCTTTTACATAGGCTCCGACTGTGAAAACAAGCGTAGCTCCTGTAGCTACAGTTGCCATGCCCGTATCTACAAAAGTCGTTATTGTAGTGACAGGTATTTTTCCTGTAATCACAGGAAGCACTCCTGTAAATACAGTTTTCAAATCCCATATTTACAAGTATGGTTTTTGTAGTTACAGGCATCATAAATGTAGCTACAAAAGCCGCGGCTGTAATCACAAAAGTGATGAATGTAGAGAGTATTTTGACGACCATGAAGTGAGATTGCATGAGTTTAATTCCAGTATTGCAATGCTTTAAGCTAATATCTCTCCCGGCAATCATTAGTAGGGAAGTTGTGTTTTTACTAATAAAAGCAAAGCTGCAGAAAGTAGTAAACCATATTTTGAAAGAGGAATCCAAAATCAATTTTATTAAATTCGAGTGTAAAATTCTGATAAATTTTTAATTGACAAAGAAAAAAATGAAAAATCTTATTTCTTCCTGAAAATACCCTCTATTTTCCTGGTATTCAACATCATTATAAAGAATATTACCATAAAAGGCATGGCGGGTACTTTGTAGCGAACTATGGCTCCCATCACAGGGCTAATCAACCCCGTAAGCGTAAAAGTGCCAACAAAAAAGAAGAGGCAAAGATATAAAACCGGTTTGTGTGGAATTTTCCGTAAAGGAAACACCACGCAAAGTATCATAAAAAGGATGAGAATCAGATTTTCTATAGCCGAAAACATCATCAATAAACTATTGGTTTCGAAAATGTAAGGTCGGAACAAGGTGTTATAAAAAGCAACAGGGATTTCTTTTAGCACAGGAATCAGTTCCGGATGTAATAATTGTTGGGTGAGCAGGCTTCCGGAGTGCATTTCTTTTGCGAGACCAATAAAATCGTTTTGCTTTTGCGAAATAATTTCCAGCAAATTATAAGCAGGAAATACCCATTGAATATGTAAGCCTGCGAAAATATATAATGCTATAACCACAATATATTTAATCAGGCAGTAGCGTTCGTTAGTGAATTTGCACCAAAGGAATGATATCAATAAGGGGATGAGTATGATGAAAATATAATATTTGGTGTAGATGAGCAACATCATGCTGAACAATAACCAAAATAGCCGGAAGAAACTAAACTTTTCGCGCGCAAGGCTATCCAGATGATACAACAACATGCCCATGCCAAACAATAAAATAGATTCTTTCAGCACACCCGAACCCCAGAACAATATCGAAGGCAGTAAAAAAACCGCAACAAACAGTTCACGTTTTTTATCAGCGAGATATACCGCAAAAAACTTGTACAAGGCCACCAATCCTGTGAAAGAAATAAAGCACATAAAAACCGTGTGTACATTAAAATATCCAAAAGAAAAGATGCGTATCAATGCATTAATTCGAATGATGGTATGACTATCGTTATAAATATTACTTTCGAAAACCCTGTACCAATGATTCATTTGTTTATAATAAAGATCGAAATAGTCCGAGTTATTGCCAATACCTGTCAGCATTTTAAAAAAATCTATCGGATGATGCCACAAAGCATCATACATCACCTTGCTGTCATCAAAATATTTAAAAATATCTGCGGTGCTGCGGTCGGTATAATAGCGGGTATAAATCACATACATAATGATTCCGGCAGCAATTTTCAACAAAAAAACACCCACAATATATTTACGGGCAACGCCATTGATGTCGAAAAAATCAAGTTTGTAAATCAAAAAGATAAACAACAGACAATATAATATGGTTAAGAGAATTTCCATTGATGGGCAAAGATAGTAATTTTTAAGTGTTTTATTATTCTGAGAAAAAATCTGCGAATCTGTGGCAATTTTTCAATTTCATTCTTAGTAACCCTGCTTATAAATATTATAGTAACCACCCCAAATCGCCAGTTTTTTTGTAATTTTGTTACATAATAATTATTGAATGACAATTTTCGAAAACCTCGAAACCGCTTTCCGCATTAATTCTGATAAAGAGATTAGCAAAGCAAAGTTTCTGTTTACTATGTTGAAATTTCCCTGGCTTGTAAAAACCGGAAAGCTATTACTGCAATTCGCCTTATTCATTCATTTCCCGGTAAGTTGGGCCGTAAAGAAAAACATCTTCAGCCATTTCTGCGGAGGCGAAACCCGTGCTGAATGTGCCCCTGCAGTCGAAAAGCTAAACAAATTTTATGTAAAAACCATACTCGATTTTTCTGCCGAAGGCGGCGAAACCGAAGCCCAACTCGATGCCATTGCCAATGAAATCAGGCAACTCATACAATATTCGGCCGGCAATCCTGCCATTCCCTTTGCGGTTTTCAAACCCACGGGAATCATTCGCCTGGGATTGTTGCAAAAAATAGCAGAGCAACTTCCATTATCTGATAAGGAAAAGAACGAATTTCAAAAGGCCCGCAATCGTTTTATTTCTTTGTGCGATTTGTCAGCTTCTTTTCAATTGCCTTTGTTTGTTGATGCCGAAGAAACCTGGATTCAAAAGCCCATCGACGATTTGTTGCTCGAAATGATGCAAAAACACAATCGCGAAAAAGCCATTATCTTCAACACCCTCCAGATGTATCGCACCGACCGCTTAGATTTCTTATCAAAACTTACCGAAACCGCCCGCAAAGAAAAATTCTATATTGGTTTAAAACTGGTTCGCGGTGCTTATATGGAAAAAGAAAGAGAAAGAGCCATTAAAAAAGGATATCCATCGCCCATTTTTAATTCAAAAATAGAAACCGACACCTCATTCAACAAGGCCATCGAACACTGCTTCCTGCATTCTGATATTATCTCTGTATGTTGTGCCTCACACAACGAGTTAAGCTGTGCCTTGTTGCAAGAACTGATTATAAGCAGCAACCTCCCCAAAAACGACACTCGTTTTTGGTTTGCCCAACTCTACGGAATGAGCAATCATATCAGTTTTAATCTTGCCCAACAGGGCTACAATGTCAGCAAATACCTCCCTTATGGCCCCATTAAATCCGTGATGCCCTATCTCATACGCCGTGCCGAAGAAAACACCAGCCTCGCCGGACAAACCGGCCGCGAACTTCAAATGATAGCCCTTGAACAAAAAAGAAGAAAAGAAACCGGAAGTTAGAAGCCGGAAGACAGAAGCTTCGGTCCTCCAACTTCCGTCTTCCGTCTTCCGTCTTCCGTCTTCCAACCCAATCAACCCAATCAACTTAATCAACCTAATCAACTCCAAAACACCATGTCCATAAAAGGAACCCAAACCGAAAAAAATCTCTTAAAAGCCTTTGCAGGCGAATCTCAGGCAAAAAACCGTTACACTTTTTTCGCTAAACAAGCTAAGAAAGAAGGCTACGAACAAATAGCTGCCATATTTCTCGAAACAGCCCAACAAGAAGAATCCCATGCCAAAAAATTCTTTAAGTTTCTCGAAGGCGGTCCTGTCGAAATCACTGTCACTTATCCAGCAGGTATTCTTTCCAATAGATCGGAAGAGCACACGTCTGAACTCCAGTCACCTGAAGCTA
>CAYYQJ010000413.1:0-3711 GCA_964473775.1 uncultured Bacteroidales bacterium
AAATCATACCATTTGCAAAAATAATCAACCATCAAATGAGTATGAAATCCATCAAATAATGGAATCCTGCCAAGCTCCACTGTATCTTTATCTGTTGGGATATTCACGACATACACCTGACGGTATCCCACATAACTTAATATTAAAGGCCCCTTTAATAAGTATTTATCTACAGTTATTGAAAATCTTCCCGAATCATTGCCAATTACGTAATTTGAAGAATTGAAACTCGCGTATAGCCCCGTCAAATCAAAATTGTCAGCATAACTAAAAACCTTTCCGGTTATGGTTATGTTCTGACAGAATGAAAAACCGGAAAATAGAAATATTAGTATGGTAATACCAAACTTATTCCTGAGAAATTTCTGTTGAATTATTTTGTACGGAACTATCACTTGATGGCTTAAACATTCGTTTCTGAAAAAGCAGCAATAAGATTACCCCTATCGTGATCGAAGAATCAGCGATATTAAACACAGGCTGAAAAAACTCAAACGGTTTGCCTCCCCAATGCGGAATCCACTGTGGCCAGGTAGTATTGATCAGAGGAAAATAAAGCATATCCACCACTTTCCCATGAAGAAAAGGCGCATAGCCCCCACCCTGCGGAAACATAATAGAGGTGTCGAAATTATTACTTTCGTTAAAAATAAGCCCGTAAAAAGCGCTGTCGAATATATTCCCGATTGCTCCTGTAAAAATCAGAGCAATGGTAATAATTAAAAATACAGAAGCCTTCTTTTTAATCAGAGTATAAAGATACCAGGCAATAGCGCCTGATGCAATAATCCTGAAAACACTTAAAAATATCTTACCGTAATTTCCGGCAAACTCCATTCCGAAAGCCATGCCATTATTCTCAACAAAATTAATTTGAAACCAATTCCATCCAAAAACATGATACGATTCTCCCAAATAAAAATGTGTTTTAATATACACTTTCACTATCTGGTCGAACAGCAAAACAATAAAAATCACCCCCAGGGCAATTAACCCCAGGCGATATTTTTGTAAAAAGTTTTTAAAACGCAAAGCAAACGATTCCGAAGCCATTCAAAAAATTAATTAAAGAAAAAATGCTTAAAACTTTTTCTTCGCATTATTTTTTGCATCAATGCACAAGGTAGCATGTGGCACTACGCGCAGACGTTCTTTCGGTATTAATTTTCCGGTTTCGCGGCAAATTCCGTAAGTTTTATTTTCTATTCTCACCAATGCGTTTTCGAGGCTTTTAATAAACTTCACCTGACGCATGGCCAGATTGCTGTTTTCTTCTTTTGAAAGCACCTGCGAGCCTTCTTCCAATATTTTAAAGGTAGGGGAGGTGTCGTTAATATCTTCGCCGCCGCTGTTCGAAAAAGCTTCAGTCAATAATTCAAGGTCTCTTTTTGCTTCGGCTAATTTTGCCAGAATTATTTCTTTGAATTCTTGCAATTCTTCGTCAGAATATGAGTTTTTTTGATGTACTTCAGGTTTGACTACAGGCTTTTTTTCAGTAGTTTTTACAACGGTTTTTTCCGGAGTTTTTGTTGCATCCTTCTTAGTTGATTTTTTTTCCATGGCCTATGATTTATTATTTGTTTAAGCTTTTTTTATTGAGAAATAGGTACTGATTTCGTCAGTAAGTTCTACTAAAGTCTTTTCATCTGTAATATTTTCAGTAATGCTGAGCGAAGCAGCTAAAATTTCGCTGCAAATGTAGTTAAAATTTTGTTTAATGGCGTTAACAATATCGTCATGTTTCTCAATCGTCACAATAATCTTGTCAGTAACCTCAAATTGTTTATCCTTACGGAGATTCTGAATCCTGTTGATTAACTCACGTGCTATGCCCTCATCTTTTAGCTCGGGAGTGATTGTAACATCCAATGCTACTGTAATATTTCCTTGAGTGGAGATAACCCATCCGGGGATATCTTCCGTTTGAATTTCCACATCATTCAGTTCAAGTTGTATATTTTGACCTTCCAACAAACATTCAATCACACCTGTTTTTTCGATAGTATTAATCATATCCTGATTAAACTCAGCTACCATTGCAGCAATTTGTTTCATCAGTTTACCGTATTTGGGTCCGAGAGTTTTAAAATTGGCTTTTATTTTCTTTACCAGAATACTGGCCGAAGCATCAATATACTCAATTTCCTTGATGTTAACTTCTGAAAGCATCAAGTTTTTCACTGCATCAATCTGAGTTTTCACCTTTTCGTCCATTACCGGAATCATAATCTTACTCAATGGCTGACGCACCCTTAGATTGTGTTTTTTGCGTAACGACAACACCATGGAGGATATCTTTTGAGCCAGTTGCATGCGTTCTTCCAAATCTTTATCAATGGCATTTTTATTTACCAAAGGGAAATCAGTAAGATGAACCGATGCTGACTTATTTTTGCCTGTAATGTCATTCAAATCGAGATACAATCTTTCCATAAAGAAAGGCGCGATAGGGGAGGCCAGCACAGAAAGAGTTTCCAAACAGGTATAAAGTGTTTGATAAGCTGCAATCTTATCCTCAGTATATTCCCCTTTCCAGAAACGGCGACGACACAAACGAACGTACCAATTGCTGAGAAACTCATCCACAAAATCCTGAATCAATCTTCCGGCTCTTGTAGGTTCATAATCGTTCAGGCATTCATCCACCTGAAGTATCAGGGTATTTAATTCCGATATAATCCAACGGTCAATTTCAGGTCTCTGTTCGAGAGGAATCTCTGCCTCCTGAAACTTGAATCCGTCAATATTGGCATAAAGAGCAAAAAAGGCGTAAGTATTATACAAAGTTCCGAAGAGTTTCCGGCGGGTTTCATCAATGCCTTCCATATCAAACTTCAGATTGTCCCAGGGTTGCGAATTGGTTATCATATACCAGCGTGTTGCATCAGGACCGTATTTATCCAATGTTTCGAATGGATCCACAGCATTGCCCAGACGTTTCGACATTTTGTTTCCGGCTTTATCCAGCACAAGTCCGTTAGAAACCACATTTTTGTATGCAACACTATCGAATAACATTGTTGCTATAGCATGCAGAGTAAAAAACCAGCCACGGGTCTGATCAACGCCTTCGGCAATAAAATCGGCAGGAAAATTGTTTTTGAAGAAGTCCATATTCTCAAACGGATAATGGCATTGCGCATAAGGCATAGCACCCGAATCAAACCAAACATCTATCAAATCAGGCTCACGCATCATTTTCTTTCCGTCTGACGATACCAAGAATATTTCATCCACATAAGGCCTGTGGAGGTCTATTGTTTCATAATTTTCTTTTGAGAAATCTCCTTCCGTAAAATTCTGGTAAGGACTATCTTTCATAAATCCGGCCGCAATTGATTTTTCAATCTCATGCTTCAACTGACCGGCTGATTGAATGCAAATCATCTCCGAACGGTCTTCCGTTGACCAGATTGGCAAAGGAACTCCCCAATAGCGTGAGCGCGAAAGATTCCAGTCCACTAAATTTTCCAACCAGTTGCCAAATCGGCCACTTCCTGTGCTTTCGGGTTTCCAGTTGATGGTTTTATTCAACTCAATCATTCGTTCCTTCACAGCAGTTGTTTTGATGAACCACGAATCCAAAGGATAATACAAAATCGGTTTGTCGGTTCTCCAGCAATGTGGATAGGAGTGCTCGTATTTTTCTGCTTTAAAAGCCTTGTTTTCTTTTTTTAGTTTGATGATGATATCAACATCCACATTGTTTTC
>CAYYQJ010000414.1:0-3693 GCA_964473775.1 uncultured Bacteroidales bacterium
AGCTAATGCTCCTATTACTCTCGTAAAAAAAGATGGTAACTGGTTAGTGGATATGAAAAAAGAAGGTAACGGAGAAACTCCTCCTGCAACAACACCTGCTGATTCTACAAACGCTCCAAAATAATAAAAACTTAATTGCGTTGTTATAAACGATGAAAAGAATTGTTCTAATTGTTTTCATCGTTTTTTTTTCAATAATAACATCAGCCTGGTTGTTCCTGCAAGCCTATGAGCATCATAGTTTGCAGGAACAATTTTTTTTTAGGTACTCCTTATCGGATGCCGAAATCAACAAAATTCACGACGGGGATATCATTTTAAGGCATGGCTATGGCCTTGTAAGCGATCTCATTGTTCAACAGCTTAAAGAAAAATACGATTTGTCGCATTGCGCTATCGTTTGTAAAACCGATACCGGTTTTATTGTTATTCATTCCGTTTCCAGTACATTATCCAATGTAGATGGGGTTCAATCCCAGGATTTGAAAAGTTTTATAGCCGAAAGTCAATACAATTCTGCAGTAGTAATCAGGTACAAACCTAAAGTTAATTTGCCCGATTCATTAATTGCTGTGAAAGCAAAAGATTATCTTAAAAAACAAATTGGCTTTGATCCGGCTTTCGATATCAACGATAGTTCAAAGTTTTATTGTACGGAGTTGTTGTGGAAAGTAATTCTAAATGAATACCACGACGACATTATGGCCGGAAAAAACAACGCCCGCAAAGACCACCTGAGATTCGATACCTTTCTGGATTCAACCCGATTTGATATCATTATCAATCATCAGGAGCGGAAAAAACTTGCTCAAGGGCACTAACTTTAAGTTTATCAAGTTTATCAAGTTCATCAAGTTGTCAGTCAAAAGTGGTATTCTATGACCATTAATAACCACAAATGACGCGAAGCAAATGACCATTAATGACTATGCATCGGTCTTCCAACTTCGGTCTTCGGTCTTCCTTCCCTAATTCTTCAATTCCACATTTACATTGCCTTCTTCGGATGACCAGCAGGTTGAATCGCAGATGCTGGTATGGCTTTTCTTGATTTTATCGCCTCCTATGGCGTAAATTATTTTATCTCCTTTTTTATATCGCACTTTCACCGAATAGAATTTATCCGTAGGCAGCAACACACTGTAGGTTGATGTGGTCATAGTATCAGTCAATACCAAATTATTATTATCGGCATTGCCTTCATAAATCCATAAAGGAACCTTCAGGTTTTCGTCGTTTATCGTTAGCTTTACGTTCAGAAAAACAAGCAGGGGTTCGGTGGTATTGCAATCAGAATAATTATAATTGGCACAATCCTGAGAATTATAAAAGGTGTTTTGACGGCAGGAAGTCAGACCGTAAATCATCAGTCCCGACAGTATCATGTATAAACAGCATTTCCGAAGCATATTACATCCAGTCTATTTTTTTTGTTAATTTGCCTTTGCGGCAATTGATGGTTACACCCACCGAAACATTAATCCAGTGCGGTGAGGATTTGTAGTTATCAATGCTTGCATACTCATAAGCAGCCTTTACAAAGAAATTTCTATATAAATAAGTGTAGCCAATGCCCGGAACAAATGCCAGTTTGGCCTTTGGTTTTTGGGTCATCCCTTCAAAACTCCCGAATGAATACAAGCCTTTCAGTCGGATAAAAATGCCTTGTCGTTCGTAATGATTGTTGGTTGGGAAGGCAAAAAGTTTTTCGAAGCTTGCATAAATATACCTTCGTTTTTCCCACAACTGCAAATAAACCGAGTCGGATTGTTGCTCCAGAATTCTTTTTTTTGCTATGCGGGCATTAAATCCTAAATCAAATTCCATATTGTATTTCGAATCGAAAATGCCTAAGCCACCTCCCATAAAAAAATCGCGGGTGGAAAAAACTCCAGGATTATAATTCAAAATAATCTTATTAAACCAGGGTAGGGCAGAGCCATGAATCCCTTGTTTTCGTAAGGTTTTTATGGTTTTTTTCTGATTCAAAATTCGGGCATAATCAACGGCATTGATTTGTGGTTTCGACTTAATATTGATGTTAGCTGATGCTTTATGATGCAGCAAAGTGTCCAGCATTTCCGCATCACCATTCTGAATAGCAACTGAAACCGGAGAAAAACCATTCTTATCCGTAGTGTTGGCCGTAATATTTCGCGATAGCAAAGAATCTACAATTTCTTTATTGCCATGATACACCCCACAAAGCATGGCATCGGTGCTATCGGTGGTTCGAAGGCTAGGATCGGCACCGTTTTCGAGCAGGTATTGAACCATGTATTGAAGATTATAACCACTACAATAAATCAATGCCGTGACTCCGTTTTCGTCGGCAGCATTGATGTCGGCACCATATAATAATAGGAGGTACACAATTTCCGGATGATTTTGCATGGCAGCACTTATCAGCGCGGTGCGGCCCGAGTAGGGGACAATGTTTGGATTGGCCTTATTATATAATAGTATCTTCACAATGTCTTCATGTCCGCGTTCGGCGGCATACATCAGGGGTGTTATGCCATCTTCGCTGCGGGCATTTACATCGGCAGTGTCCATGATGAGATGAATCACACTGTCGGTTTGCCCCTCATAAGCTGCCGTCATCAGGTCCAGATTTTTTTGCGAAACTTCCTGACCAACAGCCAGACTTTGAATCAAAATCAAGGAAAGAAATATCAGGTGTTTTATCAATTTCATAAGAGTTTCGGCAATCGGAAAATGGATTTTATGATATGTATAAACTCCGTTTTACGATTTTAATTATTATTTTTGCCAAAATTATTAATATTTATGAAACTTCTGGAAGGAAAAACCGCTGTTATTACCGGTGCGTCGCGCGGTATTGGAAAAGCTATTGCCATTGTGTTTGCCGAAAATGGCTGCAATATTGCATTTACTGATTTGTTTTATGACGAGAATGCTATGCAACTCGAAAACCAGCTCAGGGCTATGGGTGTGAAGGCAAAAGGATATGCTTCTGATGCCAGCTCGTTTGATAAAAGCGAAGAAACCATGCAGGAAATTTTGAAGGAATTTCCTGTTATTAATATATTAGTGAACAATGCCGGTATCACCAAAGATAATTTGTTGCTCCGCATGAGCGAAGGCGATTGGGATGCCGTTATGAATATCAATCTGAAATCGGTATTCAATCTTACCAAAGCCTTTCAGAAGACTATGCTGAAACAACGTTTTGGCAGTATCATCAATATGAGTTCGGTGGTGGGTGTGGCAGGCAATGCCGGACAAGCCAATTATTCGGCTTCCAAAGCTGGTATCATAGGGTTTACCAAATCGGTGGCATTGGAACTTGGCTCACGCAATATTCGTTGCAATGCCATTGCTCCGGGTTTTATTGAAACAGAAATGACTCATAAACTGCCCGCCGAAGCCCGCGAAATGTGGCTGAAGGATATCCCATCCAAACGTCCGGGTACCCCACTTGAAGTGGCCAATGCCGCTTTGTTTCTGGCTTCTGATTTGTCGGAGTATGTTACGGGGCAGGTATTGAATGTTTGTGGAGGGATGAACACATAAGAATATTTTAATGCAGAGTGTTTATTGTTGAGCATTGAACATTGAAAATTGGGTATTGAAAATTAAAAAAATGCTCAATGTTCAACGCTTAATTTTCAATGTTCAAGTGGCGATAAACGATGTAGGGGCGAATTGTATTCGCCCTTTTTTAAAAAT
>CAYYQJ010000415.1:0-3691 GCA_964473775.1 uncultured Bacteroidales bacterium
AGATAGCTTCAGGTGACTGGAGTTCAGACGTGTGCTCTTCCGATCTAAAGCCAACGACAAGCCTATGATTATGGTGTTTAATAAGATTGATAAATACACTTACGTGAAAAAAGACGAATTCGATTTGACGCCCGAAACCAAAGAAAATGTTTCGCTGGAAGAACTGGAGAAATCGTGGATGAATCAGTTTCCTGATACCACAATATTTATTTCGGCAACCAAAAAGATACATCTCGCCGAATTTAAGCAGCTTATTTACGAAAACGTGAAATTCATGCATGCCAAGATTTATCCGTACAACAACTTTTTGTATTAGGCTATGCATAATTCTTAGTAATTTTGTTTCTTGTTTCAAAACATGGAGAATAAACTTTCGGTTGTAATTATCACTTTAAACGAAGCCCGCAATATTGGTCGTTGTATAGACTCTGTTATGGAGATAGCGGATGATATTGTAGTGGTAGATTCGTTTTCAACCGATGGTACTGCCGAAATATGCCTAAGCAAAGGGGCCAGGTTTTTTCAGGAAAAATGGTTGGGATATAGTGAAACAAAAAACCTTGGCAATAGTTTGGCAAAATACGACTGGATTTTTTCTATTGATGCTGATGAAGCCATCTCTGACGAATTGAAACAAAGCATACTTCAGGCAAAGCAAAATCCTTATCAACCCGTGTTGCGCATTTGTCGCTTTACAAATTATTGCGGAAAATGGATACATCATTGTGGCTGGTATCCCGATATAAAGGTTCGTTTTTTCGACCGTCGAAAAACCCATTGGGAAGGATTTATACATGAAAGATTAAATGTTGAGGATGAATCTTCAGCGCCCTTGTTGAAAGGCGATTGTTATCACTATAGTTATTATACCAGAGAAGGGCATTTGCAAAAATCCAGGCTGTTTTCTGAGTTGGCTGCTACCGACCTGTTTCAAAGAAATAAGAATGCGGCATGGCCGAAACAATGGATTTCGCCTTTGCTGAAGTTTATTAAAATGTATTTTTTGAAAATGGGTTTTCTGGATGGAACGGAAGGCTATAATATTGCTAAGATATCGTCACATGCGGTGTTTAATAAATACGCTGTATTACGTCAAATCAGAAAGAGAGACATCATTAACAAAAATAAACCCCGTATCATCATCAGCCGTACAGATAACATTGGAGATGTGGTGTTGGCTTTGCCCATTGCCGGCGTGCTTAAAAAGATGATTCCTGATGCTTATATTATCTTTCTAGGGAAATCTTATACCGAAGATATTATCAGCATGAGTAGTTGTGTAGATAAGTTTGTGGATTGGGAGATTATAAAAAACCAAACAGAGGCTGCACAAATACAAAGTTTCCGTGAACTGAATGCAGATTATATCATTCATGCATTTCCTGTAAAGCAGATTGCGGGATTTGCTAAGAAAGCGGGAATTCAAAATCGCATAGGAGCTACGGGACGATTGTATCATTGGACAAACTGTAATAAACCGGTGAGAATGACTCGCCGCCGGTCGAAGCTGCACGAAGCACAACTGAATCTGAAACTGCTGAAACCGCTTGGCATCAATCGTATTTTTTCGGTAAAAGAGATTATTGAAAACTATCAGTTTTCCACTCCGGATGTATTGCATGAAAAATATACATCGCTATTAAAACCTGATAAGTTTAATCTGATACTTCATCCCAAATCCAATGGCAGTACCCGCGAATGGAGTGTGGAAAAATATTCGGAATTGATAAGCATATTGCCTGAAGATAAGTTCAGGATATTTATTTCAGGGACTGCCAATGATACTGATTTGATTCAAGAGGGAATCATGGCGAAACATGCTTCTGTTGTTGACCTTTCGGGGAAGTTATCTTTAAAAGAATTCATCAGTTTTATAGCTAAGGCGGATGGAATGGTGGCGTGCAGCACTGGTCCTTTGCATATTGCGGCTGCTTTGGGGAAATGGGTTATTGGCATCTATCCTCCTATCAAACCCATGCATCCGGGACGATGGGCTCCGATAGGGACAAAAGCAAGTTATCTGGTAAAAGAGACCGATTGCAGCCAATGTCGTAAAGCATTGCATTGCGAATGCATTGATAGCATCACTCCTGAAATGGTTAAGGTTAAACTTTTGGAATTTATACAGCCTTAGTGTGGGGTTGTTGATATCATTTGATAAATCGGGGGGCATGGATATGCATCCTGAGCTAAAAAATTATTAATATTGCACAATTATTCAATCTTTAAAATGGTCAGGAAAATAGTTTTTGTTTTATTATTCAGTATGGTTGCTGCTTATGGGTATTCTGCTGAATTGGTATTGAGGGGAATTTATTACGGTTTTAATCTTTATGTGAACAATCCGAGCGTGGGCAATGGTTTTTGCGTTAGCAAAGTAATGGTAAACGAGGTGGTGACTAAAGATGAGATTCAATCGAATGCTTTTGAAATTGATTTTTCTTTGCTGAATGTGAAAATCGGGGATGCAGTTACTATTGTTATTACTTATAAAGAGGGATGCAAGCCAACTGTGGTTAACCCTAAGGCACTTACGAAAAGTGATGTGGTGAGTTTGGCGTATGCAAAGATTGATAAAACAGGAAAACTGGTATGGGCAATGACCGGAGAGATGCCTGAAGATGTTTTTATTGTTGAACAGTTTCGTTGGAATAAATGGGTGAAATGTGCAGAGATTTCTACCTGGGATACGGTTAAGAAAAATACTTATTCTTACGAATTTACACCTCACTCGGGGTTGAATCAATTTCGTATTGTGCGCAATGATAATAACGGGAATCCGGTTTATTCGAAGGTGATTAAATATACTTCGAAAACGGCTGAGGTACTACTTGTATCAACTAAGATAATTGATAAGCTGGTGTTTTCTGCTGAGACACAGTACGAGATTTTTGATTTGAAAGGCAACTTTATTACTGAAGGTTTTGCTAAAGAAGTGGATGTTACCGAAATTCCGAAAGGGAAATACTGGCTTAACTTTGATGATAAAACGGTGAACTTTGTAAGGAAGTGAGATTGGGAGGCTCATTTGGTTATTGTGAGCTATGGGGACTAAAGGTTGATGAATTTGGTTTTTAGGTTGTTATGTAATGTTATTGATGATTAGTTTTGGCTTGAAAGGGATATAAAAGTCGTAAGCCTGACCCTATATGTGGCCTTCAGAAAAGTGGGTTTTGAGGGGTTTTTTTACAGATAGTATGGAATGATTCTATATGATTTGTAAGATGCTCATTGAATGAGCGTAAAAGGAAATAAATAGACATGAAAATTGAAATTCGTTGAATGAAAATTGAAATTCTTCGAATGGAAAGAGAGATTCGTTGAATGGGAAGAGAGATTCGTTGAATGGAAAGAGGAATTCTTCGAATGGAATTGGGGATTTGTTGAATGGAATTTGGGATTCGTGGTGTGGAATTTGGGATTCGTTGAATGGAATTGGAGATTCGTGATGTGGAATTTGAAATTCGTTTTTTACAGATTTGGATTTGCCAAATAGATTGCGGTATGCGAATCAGGAAGATTACTACGATTGACCGCAAATGAGTTTCAATTGGCAGAGAGGTTGGCAAGATGCGCCAAGGATTGAAGTGGATAGCCCACAGCGGCGGCGATGTAATTTGTTTGTTGACTGAAAGTTTATTCCGCCGCGAGGACTATGAACGGAAAGCCTGGCACGAAGTGGGCGCCCAAA
>CAYYQJ010000416.1:0-3687 GCA_964473775.1 uncultured Bacteroidales bacterium
ACGAGCTAGCTTCAGGTGACTGGAGTTCAGACGTGTGCTCTTCCGATCTAACAATTATTCCGGCCAAAGTTATTCAGGCCATCGTTTACATTATTAACTTAAACACGCTGCAATTAAGTGAGGGTTCGGGCGGAACAGGCACTTTTAAATGGCAGGATTGGCATTGGACAAAAGAAGAAAGCGAATACTGGAGCGCAATTAGCGACTTTCTTGAACTCTATTTACAATCGTATATCAATAAAACAATTTCCTCAACGGATAGAACCCTGGTAAATCAAAACATCAAGGCTTTGCGCGAATATTGTGGCAATACCGTTGACAGTCATCGTTTATTATTAAAAATTGCTGCATTTGGCACCAAGGCAGAATTGATTGCAGCCAATGTTAAATTGGGAACCTCTTTGGCTAAAGACCCAAGTCAGGCCAAAAGCGATTCGCCCGCTTTATTGCTTCCTATCACTACCGTTAAACAAAATTTATTGGGAGTGATGGAGCTTAGAATAACCAATCCTGAAACTCCCACAAGGGTAAAATTGCCTAAAGGGATGAAATTCGCAAAGGTATATATGGCTATAGGAGGCACAGCTCCGAAAACCCTCAGTCAATATGCCTTGTATGGCAATGCACATCGCGGAAAAATAGTGATAAGTTTCGAAGGGATGAACATACCAACCGATACTCCACAGTTTGCCTATTTTGTAGCCCGCTACGAAAGCAACAAAGGCGAAATAGGCCCTGCAGGAGCAATGGTTTATGCTATAATTCAGGTGGTTTAGGAAGTCGGAAGACGGAAGACGGAAGACCGAAGATGGAAGACCGAAGACGGAAGACGGAAGAACTTTGTGGTTTTATGGTCGACTTCTTAAAAGTGTAGCGGTCTAGATGCTATTAAATCAAACCTGACCTTTTTGGTTGGGTTTGATTTTTTTTTATTGGGGGGGGATGATTATGTTAGCGTTTTTAATTGGAGAATTTGGAAAATTAGGGTATATTTTATTGGAATTTATTTTTTTACTAATTTTGGATACTTCAAAATTCAATCGGCCATGATAGCAAGTCATATTATTTATCAAAACGAAAACAGAATTCAAATTGATTTCGCCTACAACAAAGAAATATCGGGTATGATTAAACAAATTCCAGGTGCACAATGGAGCAACACCATTAAAGCATGGCATATACCTTATACAAAAGAGGCTTTTAAAATGTTGAAAACGCTTTTTCCGGATATTGAAATAATAACTGATAAACCAACTATGGTTAATCGGAGTGCCGCTTTGAGCGGCACCCCGAATATTGCAGAAGATGATATTATTATCACATACACCGACAAAAGTATTACCATAAAAATGAAAAAGAATGAAACGGATATTCAGTTTGTTCGCTCATTTAAGTACGTGCGTTGGGATAACAAAAATTATTGTTGGGTGATACCCAATTATGGCAAAAACCTCGAACTGCTTAAAAACTATTTTAATAATAGAATTAAGAGCATTGAGTATTTGATAATTCGGAGTACCGCTCAAAGCGGCGCCCCGAATATTATAATGCAACACCCCATTGTTGATTTACCGGATTTGGATGCACAAAGCACTAAAGAGATTGAAAATTTTAAGCAATGGATGCAGCACAAACGTTATAGCGAATCAACCATAAAAACTTACACACAAGCTATCGGTATTTTTTTACGATTTCTAAAACCCAAACTGAGCGCCGAAGCCACCAATGATGATATGATTAGGTTTGTTCAACAATATTTAATACCCCGAAAATTAAGTCAATCATACCAAAACCAGGCGGTAAATGCAGCACGCTTGTTTTTTAAAACAATTAAAGGCTCAAAATTAATAACTGAACAAATAGAACGCCCGCGACCAGAACATAAATTGCCCAATGTGTTGAGCAAAGAAGAAATTGCGGCAATTTTAGCCGCTCCGAAAAACCCAAAACACAAAGCCATGCTGAGTTTAATTTATGCCTGTGGATTGCGAAGAAGCGAATTATTGAATTTGAAACCTGCAAACATTGATTCCAAGCGTCATTTACTTATTATTTTAAATTCCAAAGGAAAGAAGGATAGGGTTATCCCAATTTCAGACAAATTAATTGAAATGCTCAGGGCTTATTATATAATGTATAAACCCAAAGAATGGTTATTTGAAGGACAAAATGCAAATGAGCAATATAGTGAAACAAGCTTACAGAAAGTCTTGAAAATGGCAGTTGAAACAGCAAAGATTAAAAAACTTGTTACGCTTCATTGGTTGCGGCATTCTTATGCCACTCATTTGTTAGAAAGCGGTGTAGACCTGCGTTATATTCAGGAATTGCTAGGTCATAGCAGCAGCAAAACAACCGAAATTTATACTCATGTTACGGAAAAGAGTTTGCAAAAAATAAAATCCCCGTTTGATGATCTGTAGTATTTTTTTCAAAAATTGTTATGGCTAATGAAATCTTTCGTATTTTCGCTAAAAATATTATGCACCATGAAAAGTCAAAAAGGTAAACAAAACCATCCAATATTGGAAATATTGTGCACCTTTTTTGCGTATAAGGTGTGCGTATATCGGAGTTGTGCGTCATGCTTAACAAACACTCTAATACCTAAACTAAATGACAGACAATACAGAAGAAGATCATCCAGATATTCTGGCAAATGTTCAATCAGAAAACATTTCTGAAGATACCATTCCAACAACGGACGCAGAAACTATTTCTCAAAATCAAGAAGCTGAAAATATGGAAGTACATCATCATCCACAATTGCATCATAAACCCAAACCCTGGAAGGAATATTTTCTGGAATTTATCATGATATTTCTTGCTGTAACTCTTGGTTTCTTTGCGGAAAGCATAAGAGAAAATCTTGTAAATAAAGAAAAGGAAACGCACTACATTCAAAACCTTGTAGCCGATTTACAGGCTGATACGGCAGGTCTTAGTCGCAATATAAACCATCTGAGGATACAGAGTAATATGCTTGACAGCGCATTGAAAATCCCTGCAGAACGCTTAGCAGATATAAATACTCAGGATACTTTCTTTCATTACATATTTCTGTATTATTCGTATGTACCAACATTCACAGCAAATACCAATACCATTTCGCAATTAAAAGCTGGCGGCTTTAATATTTTCCGTAACCAGTCAACAATTGATTCAATCAATTCTCTTTACCAGTTTTATGACGAATATGTAAATTTTGATACTAAATATAATGAAACAATTTATTGGGATGTTGCTCACAAAATGGAAACCATAATGCAATTACCCAAACCTGCCGTGTCGTGGGATGATTCATTAATTCACATTATACCTGTTAATCGCCGTATTTTTTTAACAACCGACCCGATTGCTATTATTCAACTTTATAATGTTTTGGGAAATTCAGTGAGCAGTTTCACATCATCTATAAATGCCGAAAAAGATGCTTTGAAAAAATCCACCCAACTTATTATTTATCTTAAACATTATTATTTGGAATAGTTAAGGAAAAGCACGAACGCACAACAGCGCATTTGCGCAAGCAGGAACTTTGGTGCTTTCTATAAATTTTTGTGGGTTAACGATCTTTTGTAACTTTAACAATCGCAAGTGGGTTAACTTCCTGCCAGCGCAAATCTGCGAAACGTTATCGGTAATGCTGGGAAGACATTGCGACAGCAAAAGGGAGAACTATAAAAA
>CAYYQJ010000417.1:0-1610 GCA_964473775.1 uncultured Bacteroidales bacterium
AGATAGCTTCAGGTGACTGGAGTTCAGACGTGTGCTCTTCCGATCTCAACCTGGTAATTTATCAGTAGATACCTGGTACAGAAGAGTAGCTACATCAACAATAGATGCTAGTTTATGTGAAGCAACAACCGATGCTATAAAAATCACAGTAAACCCACTTCAATCCATCAGCGGTTCTTTTAAATATTATAATAATACGGAAACTGCGTTAACTATCGGTAATAAAACCTTATATCTTTATAATGATGCTCTCTTATCAAATATTGTTAAAACTTTACCGGTAAATGCTGGATCAAATTCGTATTCATTTGATAATCTTTGTCCTGGAAATTATTGGATCAGTGGAGCATTAACACAAACAGCAGTTGGAGCTGTTAATGGAACAGATGCTGCTCAGGTAAATGCATGGTCGAGCCATCCATATGCTATTGAAAAAGTTAGATACTTTGCGGCCGATTTAGCATATACATCTACAACATTAATTAATGCTAATGATGCGTTCGCGATACTTTTAAATTTTGTAAATGATGTACCAATAAACACCTGGTCGTTCTGGAAAAAAGGGGAAACTACTAATACCGCATCAGCATCAGTAAATGTTCCTGTTACTCTTGCTCAAGGTACGGCTCAGGGAGTTTCCGGACTAGTAGTCTATGGATTGGCAATGGGTGATTTTAATCGCAGTTATGCTGGTGGAGCTAAAACACCTAGCACTACTCTTGACCTCATCAACTCTGGCAATATACTCGCAGGAGCTGATCAAACCTTTTATTTACCTATCAATGTGGTAAACAATACTACTTTGGGTGCAGCATCATTAATTCTGAGATTCCCTGCCAATATGGTAGATATTCAGGATGTGGTTATGAACACCAATTTCGGTACTATGCAATGGAAAGTTACAGGAGATGAATTGAGAATAGGTTGGTTTACCGACGTAGCTCTTGATTTGGCTGCAGGTGAAAAACTATTGACTTTAAAACTGAAAACAAAAGCTGCCTTCACAGGAAGCAATGCTATCAGTTTCACTCTGGCTGCTGATTCAAGAAACGAATTGGCCGACGGACAGTATGATGTTATCAGCAATGCAATATTAAGTGTGAATGGTATCATGGCTACCGCACTGGGCATTGACGAACAAAGTTTAGCAAACGGCTTGCAATTAACCAACAGGCCCAATCCTTTTAATGGCATCACTACTATTAACTACACACTTCCTTTCGAAGGGATTGTAACTCTCGACGTTTATAATTATATGGGAAGTCATGTAAGCACTCTGGTTAGCGAAACACAGCTACAGGGCGATCATAGCGTGAAATTTGATGCATCCAGCATGTCATCAGGTTTCTATATGGCCACCATTACAGTTACCAACGGCGACAACAAATTGAAACGTACTATCAAGATTTTGAACAACAGATAGCGCTTCAGGTTTTTAGGTTAAAAAGGGGAGTTTGGTTTTGCTCCCCTTTTTTTATTTTATTAGTCGAAAAAATTAACCACGGAGACACTAAGGGCACTAAGATTCACAGAGAGTGTAATTATAAGTACACTGCGTAAAGCCGCAGTTTTAATTGTTGCCACAGATGCACAGATTAAAAAAGACGTGG
>CAYYQJ010000417.1:1710-3683 GCA_964473775.1 uncultured Bacteroidales bacterium
CGTAAAGCCGCAGTTTTAATTGTTGCCACAGATGCACAGATTAAAAAAGACGTGGAATTCTTAAAAATCGGTTTTTGTTAAGTATTCAAATTTAACCACGGACTTGCCTGCGGCAGGCAGGGGCACTAAGGGCACTAAGTTTCACTGAGAGTGCAATTATAAGTACACTGCGTAAAGCCACAGTTTTAATTGTTGCCACAGATGCACAGATTAAAAAAGACGTGGAATTCTTAAAAATCGGTTTTTGTTATAATTTCATTCAGGCGAAATTTAGCGCGGCACAAAAAGATTACAAGGGATAGTATTAATTTTACTTACTGTGTAAAGTTAACTATACCCTATAATCTTTTTAAGTATGAATAAAGCTGAAAACCTGGAAGGGAATGAACAGCCTTTGAACAATGGCGCTATTACATTTCCTGTTAAAAAAGAAAAAACCATTGAAAACCCCAACGACATAAGCTATATTGAAGCTGATGGCAATTATGTGGATGTGCATTTCAAAAACAAAATGAAAGAAATTAAAACCACGGATTTAAAATATATGATGAGCAAACTCGACCCTGCAGTGTTTGTCAGGTCAGGAAAAAGCGAGATTGTAAACGTGCAAAGAATACGCAAGTGGAAGTATTGTGGTAGAGAAATCAGACTCATTATGATGTGTGGCAAGAGAATTAATGTGTCGAGATATCATGTAAAGGATATTGAGCCATTATTGCCTGAAAGTCGCAGAATCACAACCAAATAAATTATAAAAACGGTCTGCCCGTTCATGTAATATTTAAAGAATATTTTGGTCAGTAGAAAAAGAGGTTTTAGCTTCGCTTTGTTTTTATAAAAAGCACTCAAAAAACATTAAAAAAGTAGAAAATAAACCCTATTAATTATTTAAAAATTTAAAGTTATGTCACAATCACGCGTTTTAGACCCTGTAATGCATACCAGTAAAACTGATTTTTTAGGTATTGATTTATTGTCAACCCGTTTATTAAAAACAGGTATATATAAAAATACCACAGAGTTTGCCACTCCAAAAATAGCCCTTCTTGTATTTGAACCGGCTGCCGCATTGCTTCACGATTTAATTGGTCAGGCATCAAAAAACAAATCATTTGTAAACCAACGCAACAGTCAGGCATTGTTGGTTCATGGTTATCTTGAAAAAAATCTGTTGTATGCAAAGGATATTTGTAATCATGATGGAGATATGATTGATTTATCAGGCTTCGACAGAAATTATCTTCCTGAAAATGCCAAAACACCGGAAAAACCTGTTATCAAAAAAGTGGGAAAAGGTAAAGAGGTTGATACTTATAAGGTGATATTGGTTAAAAAGCAAATCAAGCCTATGGAAGGTGTAGATCCGGTAACTCATCAAAAAGGGGTAAAATTTACTATTGAACTATCAGTTACTCCTGAAGAAGTTGAATCATGGAAAGAAATTGGAAGAGATTTGGCATCAACAAAACTTGTATTCAAAGAAGTGATTACAGGCAAAAAGAATTTTGTGAGGGTTTATGGTGTAAATACCAAGGGAAGGGGAGAAGCCAGCGAACCCAGCGGTTTTACTCCTGAGTTTTAAGAATCCAAAATCACAAATCAATTGTAAAAAGATTCGTAAACTGAAGTTGCGAATCTTTTTTTATTGCTCAAAAAAATGGGCGATTTTCAAAGAAATTTACCTGATGTTTTCATGTTTTTTTCTGACAGGATTATCAAAATTCTGATGCAGGTGACTCTGCAACTAAGGCAGGTAATCTCACAAGGGATGCACGTTGTCGGCTTAGTGATGCACGTTGCTAGCTAACGGATGCAGCTAATCTCACAAGGGATGCACGTTGTCGCATAACTAAGGCACATTGTGTGGTAAGCAGTGCACGAGGTCGAGCAACTGAGGCGCGTTGTTTAGTCAGTAAGGCACGATGTTAGATCGGAAGAGCACACGTCTGAACTCCAGTCACCTGAAGCTATCT
>CAYYQJ010000418.1:0-3683 GCA_964473775.1 uncultured Bacteroidales bacterium
GGTGTTTTCTGCCCAGTTTTCGCCAGACAATATCTTGTTGATTTTAAAATAACCACTACCGTCTTTGGTGATATCAGCGCCCAGCATACCCATCTTGATTCTTTGCACATCGGGACGTTCGCCGCCGCCTGTGTAAGCATGTCCCACGCTGAGTTCGCCAATCATTTCGCCAATAATATAAGTAAGGTCGTTGCGATGATTCACGTAAGCTAGCAGAGGTTCGTATTTCTTATAAATATTCTTCCAGTCAACACCATGCATATTGGGATCGTAAAAGAAATCGCGCATCTGACGCCACGATTCGGTATAAATCTGATGCCACTCGTCTTTCAGGTTTCCCCATACTTTCATGTTAGTTAAATCAACATAATCCTTCAATTCTATTCGCGATTTGGGCAAATCGATGAAGGCATATTTGCCTTTATCTGCAATAAGCATTTTCTTTTGGTCGGATGACATCACATACGAACTATAAGCGCCCAGATTGGTTTCTTTTTTCTCTTTCAAATCATAAAGCATCAAAGCAGCAGCAGGTTCGGAAGATATGGAACGGCAATAATACACAGAGTTTCCTATGATATTGATGTTCCAATAATTGCCTGCGCCAATAGGCAAGGCTATGATGCGTTCCATAATTCCATCCATATCCACCTTGATATCGGTAGCTTTGGTGGTGTCTTTGGGTTCGGGTTTGGCATTCACTTCGTCGTCCACAGGTTTGAAAGGCGAGGGGGTTGATTTGGTCAGAGTTATAAAATACACCTTGGTCATGTTGCTGTAGCTGTGGTTCCATTCGGTCCAGCTATAGGTAGGGTTGAAATCGCGGTTGGAAGTAAAAAACAAGTATTTGCCATCAGGACTAAAAACAGGATTTCCACAATCGTACCAGCCATCGGTAATAGCCGTGGCTTTGCCTGAAGCAAGATTATAAAGATAAATTTTTGGTTCGGCTACCTGGTCGGGGCGAACAAACGCAATCCATTTGCTGTCGGGTGCCCAGTAGAAATCGTTGTATTCGCCATCGGCTGATTTGTCTATTTCTGTTACTTCTTTAGAATCGATATCCACACAGCGCAAACGGTTCATCTTGTCGGCCCACAGTAGTTTTTTGCTGTCGGGCGACCATTGAGGCTGATACTTGTAAGTATCCGATTTCTGAGTGATTTGAATTGCTTCGCCCGAAGCATCCTGAGGACGGATGTAGATTTCGTCTTCGCCTGTTGCATCCGAAATGTAAGCAATAAATTTCCCGTTGGGCGACCAGCACACATTGCGCTCATGAACGCCTGAAGTTTGGGTGAGATTGCGTGTGATACCCGTTTTGGCAGGCACTGTCCAAACATCGCCACGACCACTGAATACAAGACGTTTTGCATCAGGAGACACATCAAAAGAAGTGATGTTTTTAGAAGCATCTTTTAGTTCGCTGCGGCCTGCATTCATATCGTCGGATATCTGGATTGGCACCTTTTGTGCCACTTGGGTTTTAAAAGGGAAATTATAAATGTAACCACCGTTTTCGAACACAATGCCGCTATCGCCCATAGACGGAAATTTGACGTCGAATTCGGTGAAATCGGTCACCTTTTTGGTTTCTTTGGTGGTGAGATTATAGCAAAACAGGTTCATGGTGCGGTTGCGGTCGGACAGGAAATAGATGTTATCTTCGTTCCACATAGGGAAAATATCCTGAGCAGTGTTGTCGGTAATTTTGGTGGTTTGTTTGGTGCCAAAATCATAAATCCAGATGTCGTCGGCCATGCCGCCTTTGTAGTATTTCCAGGTACGGAATTCGCGAAACACGCGGTTATAAGCCAGTTTGGTTTTGTCGGGAGAATAGCTGCAAAAGCCACCACAGGGCAGTGGCAGTTCTTCGGTCATGCCGCCATCGGTAGAGATGCTATATAATTGTCCTTTGAAAGCATTGAATGTTTTCATGCGCGAGCGGAAAATAATGGTTTTATCATCTTTCCAGGTCATCACTATATTGTTCGGCCCCATACGGTCGGCCAGGTCGTCGCGGTCGAGGGTAGGAGTATAGGTGAGTCGTTTGGGAACACCGCCATTGGCAGGCATCACATACACTTCGGTATTGCCATCGTATTGCGCTGTAAAGGCAAGGTTTTTGCCATCGGGCGAGAATTTAGAAAACATTTCATAACCCGGGTCGCTGGTAAGTTTGCGGGCTACACCCCCTTTTGCATCAACCAAATATAAGTCGCCGGCGTAAGAGAACACGATTTTATTTCCTGATAAGGTAGGAAACCGCAACAAACGCGTTTCGGTTTGAGAGAAAAGCTGAGCAGTAAATAAGAATAAGAGTGTGGAAATGAATGCAATTTTTGTTTTCATAAGGATAATATTTATAGAAAAACAAAAATACAAATAAAATTGCAGCTACGCGGCATTTGCTATGCATCATTTACTTTGTGTCATTTGCTTTGCATCATTTGCTACGCGTCATTTGCTTTGCATCATTTGCTATTGAACAATAATGACCATATATAACACAAAGTAAATGACCACAATTAACACAAAGTAAATAACCATAAATGGCACGAAATAAATGACAACAAATAACACGAAGTAAATGCCCCCCTAATGACCATCAATGGCCATTATTTATTTTATAAACTTTATAAATTTAAAAAAAGTAAGATCAATTAAAATATTTATTCTATATTTGCATAACCAAACTATTGTATAAAAAACACCATCTATTTTGATTAAATATTGTATGTCTAATATGATTTGTTATGAAAAGTTATGTTATCATTATCAGAAAGATGCATACCAAGAGTTGCATTTTTTGTGTTCAGTGCATACTGAATGAAATAAAAATCCCATACATTCTGGTAGCTATGGGAAAAGCCATCCTGTATAGCGAACCTACAGATGAGCAAAAAAAACAATTAAAAATAAGACTTAAAGAAGTAGGGCTTGATTGGCTTGAAGACAGGGGCGGCCTAAATGTCGAACTGGTTAAGTATTATATTGAGGAATTTGCATTTAGCAAAGAAAATGCAACTAAGCATGGTTTATCGGTGTTTCTGGCAGAAAACCTGAATTGCACCTACAACACCATATCCTATTTTTTTCAGAAGGAAACAGGAATGAATATTTCTGATTACTGTATTCAGGCCAAAATAAACGCATCTAAAACCATGCTTCAAAACTCGGCTTATACTTTGGAGGAAATTGCTGAGACTCTTAGTTACAGCGGCAAAGAGTATTTTTGTGCTTTTTTTAAAAAGAATACTTCGCTTACTCCGGGCGAATATAGGAAACATTTTTTTGCTAATCAAAACTTCAAAATTAGCTTCCGCAGAAAAAAACATTTTCCGAAAAATCGTAATCTTTTCCCGAAAAAACGTAACCATCGGCGCAAATAGTCATAGTAATTTTGTGGCATCTTTTTTACGGGAAATCTCCGCTTAAAACCATGCGGAGGTTTGCGCAAAAAAGAGCATATTAAAATCAAATTAATAACCATAAAATTTAAAAACTTATGACAACAGAAATTACAATTAATGGAATCACGGTATTATTAGTACATCGTACTGATAAATATGCTGATTTAATTCAGAAAGCGTTTAATCAAAACATTGCAGCAGTTCCGGCCTTGGCCGATGTAACAGATCGGAAGAGCGTCGTGTAGGGAAAGAGTGTTCAGAGCCGTGTAG
>CAYYQJ010000419.1:0-3675 GCA_964473775.1 uncultured Bacteroidales bacterium
CAGACTTAGGATCTGGTGCCGAGAGGCGTGGGGGTTCGAGTCCCTTCATCCGCACTTGTTAAGAAGGAAGTCGAAAACTTTCAGAATGATGTTGTTGAATTTGATTAAAATCAGGAATATTGGAAATATTTTCGTCTTCAAATACGACCGGCTCAGTTCGGTTTTTATATTAAAATTCAAAAAATCCATACTCAGATTATGGCAGTAAGGACAAAATTCAAAAACTTAATTTTCAAATGCAAGTAACAAAAGAAACCACTGGCAATTTAACAGCTACTATAAAAATTGAAATGGAGCAGGCAGATTATCAGGAAAAAGTAAACGAACAATTAAAAGAATATCAACAAAAAGCCAAGATGCAGGGATTTCGTCCCGGCAAGGTGCCTTTTGGTTTAATAAAGAAAATGTATGGCAGAGCTATCTTAATTGATGTGGTAAATAAATTGGGATCAGAGTCTCTTCTTCAGTTTATTAAAGATAACGACATTAAAGCAATGTTTTATCCTTTGCCCAATAAAGATAAAGGCAATACATTTGAGCCCGACGAAGACTCTAATCTGATTTTTTATTTTGATATAGGTGAATATCCTGAATTTACACTTGATATTTCTGATAAAATAGAAGTGGATTATCTTAATATTCCTGTTGCTGAGGAAGAGATAGATAAACATATTCTTAGTATGAGAAAACGTTTGGGGCCGGTTGAAACGGTTGAATCTATTGGTGAAAATGATATGGTTAAAGGGCAGTTCGTTGAATTAAATGAAAATGGAACTCCCAAAGATGATGGCATTAAGAATGAAGGCTATATCTACATGGAACAATTAATTGATGAGGACACTAAAAAGAAACTTTTGGGATTAAAAGTCGATGTATCAGTTGAAATTGATCCTAAGAAAATTGCAAGAAGCGATTATGAAGTAGCCTATTTTTTGGGGGTTAAAACAGAGCAATTAACTGATATTACTTCTAAATTTCAGTTTCAGATATTAAATATTACACGGGTAGGTTTGGCTGAATTGAACGAAGAATTTTATAGTAAGATTTTTCCTTCGGATAAGATTGAATCCGAAGAGCAGTTTCGACTATTAATTCGTAGGGCATTTGAAAGTGAATACACTAAAGAATGTGAACGTAAATTTATTAGCGATTTGATAAAGAATGTTCGGGAAGCTAATGACTTTGAACTTCCTGATTCGTTTATAAAACGCTATTTGGTGGAATCCGATGAAAAAGGAGAACTGACCTATGAAAACATAGATTCAGAATACGAAAAAATGAAAAAGGGTCTGAAATGGCAATTGATAGAAAGCAGGCTGGATAAAGAATATGGTCTTGAGGTTAATGATAGGGATGTAAGAGCCTATTTAAACGATTATTTCAAAGCGCATTATAAAATACCAATAAAACAAAAACACGAACCCATTATTAATTTAGGCCTCGAAAACGACATTGAGAAGGATTATGAACAACTTCATGATTATGATGTTGATATTATTCATAACCATGAATCTGAAGATGAACATGAGCATAATCACGACCTCGACCCTAATAATGAACAAAATTCAGAAATTGAGATAATTGAAAATATTGAAGATAATGTTGAATACCAAGAATTGGATGATTATAGTGTTGACTATTTAATTGATAGTTATTTGAATGATGAAAATCATGCAAAAGAAATAAAAGAATCTCTTTATGAAGATAGAATCTTATCATTACTAAAAAGCAAAATTACAATTAAAGAAGTGGAAACCACTTATGAAAACTTTATTAAATTAATACAATACAAAAAAAATTAAACCATGGACAACGGTAATGAATTTAGGAAATATGCCGTAAAACATTTAGGCATAAGTAGTGCACGTCTGGATAAATTCAGCGCAGCACATGATATGACACGTACCATCATTGAAGAACGTCAGGTGAACTTTCGTGAAGTTGATGTTTTTTCGCGATTGATGATGGACAGAATTATTTTTCTGGGAACCCCAATCGACGATTATATTGCTAACATCATTCAGGCACAGTTGCTGTTTCTGGAATCGGTGGATGCAAAAAAAGATATTCAGATTTATTTAAATACTCCGGGTGGATCGGTATATGCCGGATTGGGCATTTATGATACCATGCAGTATATAGCTTCTGATGTATCTACTATATGTACCGGAATGGCTGCTTCAATGGGCGCTATTATTTTATGTGCCGGTGCACATGGGAAACGTACTGCTTTGAAGCATTCGCGTATTCTGATTCATCAACCCATGGGCGGAGCCGAAGGTCAGGCATCTGACATCGAAATCACTGCCCGTGAAATTCAAAAATTAAAGAAAGAACTTTACGATATTATTTCAGTTCATTCAGGTCAGCCTTATGATAAAGTATGGCAAGATGCCGACCGTGATTATTGGATGACATCGGCAGAAGCCAAAGAATATGGCATGATTGACGAAGTTCTTGAAAGATCGAAAGTTTAAAAAATGGCTAAAGAGCAGGAAAAATGTTCTTTCTGTGGAAAGAAAAGGGCTGAGGTAGGGTTGCTTATTGCGGGTTTGGAAGCACATATCTGTGATGGTTGTGTGGAACAGGCACAGGTTATACTGAAAGAGGAATTTGCAGTGGCCCGCACTAAAAACAAGGACTCTAAGAAATTTGAATTGCTTAAGCCTGCAGAAATAAAGAAATATCTTGACCAATATGTTATTGGACAGGACGAAGCAAAAAAAGTGCTGGCAGTTGCAGTTTATAATCATTACAAGCGTATTGGTCAGACAAAGAATAAAAACAATGCTGATGAGGTGGAGATTGAAAAATCTAACATAATCCTTGTTGGCGAAACAGGTACAGGAAAAACTCTGCTTGCTCGTAGCATTGCCAAAATGTTGCATGTGCCTTTCTGTATTGCTGATGCAACTGTATTAACAGAGGCCGGCTACGTGGGTGAAGATGTCGAAAGTGTACTTACACGCTTGTTGCAGGTTGCAGATTATAATGTGGAAGCCGCAGAACATGGCATAGTGTTTATAGATGAAATTGATAAAATTGCCCGAAAGAGTGATAACCCATCCATTACTCGCGATGTTTCAGGAGAAGGAGTACAGCAGGCCATGTTGAAACTTTTGGAAGGTTCAATTGTGAATGTGGCGCCACAAGGTGGCCGCAAACACCCTGAGCAACGTATGATTCAGGTGAATACTGAGAATATTTTATTTATTTGTGGTGGTGCATTTGATGGCATCGACAAGAAAATAGGTTCGCGTTTGCAAACCAATATGATTGGATATTCAGCTTCGGCGGCCAAAGATGCAATAGATAAGGATCACATGATTCAGTATGTTGCACCTCAGGATTTGAAAAGCTTTGGCTTGATTCCTGAGTTGGTGGGTCGTTTGCCTATTATCAGCTATCTGAATCCTTTGGATGCCGAAACCTTGAAACTCATTCTAACTGAGCCTAAAAATGCCTTAACAAAGCAATACACCAAATTGTTTGAAATGGATAATATTAAGCTGAGTTTTGATGATGCAGTACTTGACCTGATTGTTAAGAAATCAATTGAATACAAGCTGGGTGCCCGTGGATTGCGAACAATTCTGGAAGTGATTATGAATGATGCCATGTTCGAAATGCCATCAAATAATGATACTGCCGATCTGCACATTACACTGGCTATGG
>CAYYQJ010000420.1:0-3669 GCA_964473775.1 uncultured Bacteroidales bacterium
AGATAGCTTCAGGTGACTGGAGTTCAGACGTGTGCTCTTCCGATCTCTGAGAACTAACATTGGCTTTTATTGAAACCTCATTTTCAAAATCAGAAACTCCATTAATTATCAGGGGTGGATAAGCTGTCTTCCCTGCATAACTGATTTCCGCACCAATCTTAATTAATGCTTCTGCTAAATCGCCTATAGGCCTTTGCAACATTCTTTCTGAAGCTGTTAGTGTTCTTTTTCCCGTAGTGATTGCAAAAAGTGCAGTAAGAAATCGAAAAGCAGTACCGGCATCATTCACATTAAAAACTTCGGCAGTATGCAATTCATTTAAACACTTTTGCAAAATCAGTGTATCATTTGAATTTGAAAGGTTCTCAATATCAAAATGTTTATTGCATAAGGTCTTTATTAGCAATAAACGGTTGCTGATGCTTTTTGATGATGGCAATTGAATGGATGCCATAATATCCTTTGAAGATATGCTGATTTTCGCTTGTGACACAATATCCTTTTTACAAATATCCCATTCTTAATGATTCAAACTAATTTTGTTTATTAAAACCTACAAATAAAAATAATAATTCAAAGCTTCAAAGATAAGCTTTTCGCTGAAATGCATATCAACGCAGGCATCACCAATATGATTCAATAAGGTGAACATAATTTTTGAACCAGCATTCTTTTTGTCATTGCGAATCATTCTAAGCAGTTCGTTAGGCTCAATATTCAGTTTGAATTTGCCCACCGATGACACAATTTTTTCAATGACCAGGTTCATTTCATCGTCATGTAGTCCGCAAACTTTATTTGAAAGCCAGGTTTCGCAAATCATACCTATGGCTACTGCATCTCCATGCTGTAAAGGGTTTTTGCCATGCAGAATGGAATATGATTCCACCGAATGCCCTATGGTGTGTCCGAAATTCAAAACTTTACGCAGTCCTTTTTCGTAAGGGTCGTCCTGAGCAATTTTATCTTTAAGTTTAATGGCCGAAAAAATAAGTTTAGGCTTATGAATGATGTCTTTATAGCCCAAACCCCCAAGTTGATTCCAGAAGTCTTTATCAGAAATCAGTGCAATTTTTAATAATTCTGCAAATCCGGAACGTAAATGTTCTTCAGGTAAAGTTTCCAGAAAAGCGGTATTGATATAAGTTTTTTCGGCAGGAGTAAAAGATCCCAAAATATTTTTTAAACCCATAAAATTCAAAGCAGTTTTTCCCCCAATAGCCGCATCTATCATTCCCAAAAGAGAAGTAGGCACATTGCAATGAGGTATTCCCCGTTTATAAACTGAGGCTGAAAAACCACCCATATCGCTGATAACACCTCCCCCAAGATTAATCAGTAAGGTATTTCGTCCGGCAAAATTTTCAATAAGATTCTTCCAGATGTTCTCGCAGGTTTTCAAAGATTTATTTATCTCTCCTAAAGGAATTGTTATTGCATTATAATTGCATAGTTGTGGGAAGTTTTTAATAAAAGGTTTCAGACAATGAGTTTTAGTATTCTCATCCATAAGGATAAAAAAACTGCAACCCGATTGATTCTTTTCGTCCAGATAATCTGAAAAAGCTTTGAAATCAAGCGGATCAAAAAGATATGTAGAATGAGTTTTCAAGATAGTTTATTTTAAATTTGTATAAAGATACAACTTTTTTATAACAAAACAGGAAGTATGTTGAACATTTGAAATGCAATCTTATTACCCGAATGTATCAACAATTTTATAACACCTTGATAAACCAATTCTGGGACATCAAAATTAAAAAGCCGTATCGCTTTATTATGTCATTTTGGTATGACAGGAATCCAGATTTCTTCTTCCGAGTCAGGGTCGTTATTTTTATATTTCTCGCCCATCAAAGCAAAATGTGGTCTTTGATCCAAAATATATTTTGACTGGGGAAGCCAGACTGTGAAGATATAATTGTATGTTGCCGGGCCTTCGCTGGCAGGTCCTTTATGAATAAATACAGCATAAAGCCCTGATGGAAGAATCAATGGGCTCATTTCGTCAGGAATATTTTCAAAATCTGACACCTCAATGGTAGCAAATTTTTTAAACGTTCTTTTCGGATTAAATTCTATGAAAAAGTCGGGCGGATAAATTTCCAAAGAGTATAAAAACGAATCCACACCTTTGCTTATCTCTTTTTTATGAGGCATAAAACTACGCCAAAGTTCTACTGTAGTATTTTCGGCAAAACACATTTGCCTGCATTTTCCTATCAGTTTTTTTTCAGAGATGTGTTCAATTCGGGGAACCATTTGTATTTATGATTTGAGTTTATTGATTCGTTTCTATTTAACAAAACACTTGATTGTTTTAGTCACTTTAGTACTAAGGAAAAATGTTACCCTTTCAGTTTATCATTAGCCTCCAGCTTGTATTTACGATATTCCAAAACAGTGGCATTGCTATTGGTTTCCTTACTATCAGTTTTCATAGTATTAAACTTGGGTAAACGGGTAATGACTACCTTTTTATCCTGACGAAGAATCATATTGCCACTCACTTTTCCTAAGAAATTCATTAGCTTTTTTAAAGTAGGGTTCCTGAAAACATTTTGATAAAATCGTATGTAAATAATGGTCTTTTCGTCATCCACAGGCACAAAGGCGATTAATGTCCGAATATTGTCAGAAATATAATTCTGCAAGAGGTTGGGCAAATGAAATTGTTGATAAAATAAATGCCGGTATTCTTTTATTTCTTCAGGTTTCAAAACAATATTTTTGTTTTTATTTTCATTTTCTGCAAAATAGGAAGTAAACATTTCATCTACTCTAAAAACCACATGCTTGTCTTCTGAAGTTTTATTTCCCCTGCCTATAGTTGTTTTATGAATTAGAGCTAAATGTTCTACGTCAAGTTGGTTTTCTATTGCCTGCGAATAATGTACCCCCCAGTTATCTTTAAATCCTGAATAAGAAAAGTTTTGTAATTCCTTAAAAAAGAAAGGTGTGTCCGTAATTTTTTTCTCATCGCCCCACCACAACCATATAAAACCGTAGTTTTCATACGTTGTGTACGAATCCACTTTCATATTTTGGTGAACAATAAAATTTCTGTTATTCTCATGAAGCGAAGTAACCACTCCGGTTTTATCGTAATGGTATCCAAAATAAGGGCATTCTAAATCGCCGTTTACAATTTTTCCACAGGTCAAAGGGGCTCCACGATGCTGACAACGGTCTTCTATGCAACATACTTTTTCTTCTTTGTCGCGCCAAAGTATCAGTTTTCCACCCAGTCGTGTGATTCTGGTTGGCTTTCGTTCTTTTAATTCCTTAGATTCAAGGATAATATACCATTGATTGTATATCATAATACTTAAAACTTATGTCGGTTGAAACTAATTTTTTCAGGTAAATCTTAATTGAAATTTTCAATAATCTTCAGCAACAACTGCGTAACATTTACTATGTTTTTCTGAAACACTTCTAAAATTGCTTCCCAGGTAACAGGTTCTTCATCAGTTTTCCAGCAGTCATAATCGGTACTCAAAGCAATGGCAGCATAGGGGATTCCGGCTTCATTGGCCAACATACATTCGGGGGCAGTGCTCATATTAATAACATCGGCACCCCATTGGCGAAACATATTGGATTCAGCACGTGTTGAAAACCAGATCGGAAGAGCGTCGTGTAGGGAAAGAGTGTTCAGAGCCGTGT
>CAYYQJ010000421.1:0-3662 GCA_964473775.1 uncultured Bacteroidales bacterium
GTGGTATAAATGCCAGGCATTGCGTTTTTTTGCCGACGGAAGAGTGAAACAGTATATTGCATCTGCCTTCGAACTGAATGAAAATGAGACTGCTTGTGTTGACATAAAGATGCGTTTGAGCGAAATACAGCGCAACAAAAGCAAATATAAGTCTGTCAAAATCTCAAAAAAAGAAATGCAGGTGTTGAAACTGATGTTGGAGGGAGAAACTTCAAAAACTATAAGCAGCAAACTGTTTGTTAGCGAATTAACCGTAAAAAAACACAAAACCAATCTGTTGATTAAATTTGATGTGCCTAATACAGCGGCACTTATGGCGGTGGTGATTCGCTATGGTTTTGTATAGACCCCTAAAAAAAACCTAAAAAATACGACTAAAGTAGTATGTTTTAGGGGGTAAATCGATAGTAAATTTGTAACATGAAAATTCGCTAAGAATTGATTGAAACAAATGAAAACAGAAACAGGTATATTTTTCACAGTCTATAACGGCTTCACCGTAATTCCGGTGATGGGAGGGAAGGTTGTTGAGAGGCCTTTTGGAGGTTTGAAAATGACTATTTCACGGAGTAATATCAAAATGCTAAGTTTAAATTGTGCAATTCTAAGTTTAAATTGTATAATTCTAAGTTTAAATTGTATAATTCTAAGTTTAAATTTTACAATTCTAAAATTAAATAGTGCAATGCAAAGTTTAAATGATGAAATTCAAACTCTGGCAAAACGTATAACGACGCTATGTTTTGCGCGTCAAATGTCTTTAGCTTAATTAATTATAAACATTCATACAAACAACAATATTAAAATAAGTATTAACCAAATAAAAATTTACAACTATGAGTGATAGAGTTACCAGAAAAAGAATACCACTAGGAAATTATGCAATGATTGCCTATGCGCTTGTTATCAGAGATTATTTAAACAAAAAACTGGATGGTTCCAATATTAAAAGAGGAATTGAATTGGGTATGACACAGGATGAATTGGATTTTATTGATGATTTCATAAAATCGCTTATCAGTGGCGACCTCGACCATCCTGGAATATGGGATTTGCACAGCAATAAGGATACGAAAACTCAGAAAACTACGGCAGATTTAAACGATGCAAAAAATGCGTTTTGTGCGTTTTTTCGGCCGATTTTAAACCGAATTGCCATCAGTGCCGTAATTTCTAATGGCGATAGAATTGCATTGGAAATTTCTGATCCGGTGGTTAAACACAAAAAACCCGAAAAAATCACCAAAAAATGTTTTGCAAGCCTTACTGCACAAAACTTTGCGGAATATAAAGTAGAATGCCGTAGTGAAAGTGATTCAAAACGTGCAGGCAAACCAACAGGTGCGAATAAGGTAGAAGTGGCTATTTTGATTGAAGCACCCGTTATTCAAACCACAGTGTCGGGTACAAATGTTGTTGTTCCTCCAACAATTAAAGAAGATATTATTCCTGATAATATTGTATTACGAGTGTTTTCGTCAAAAGCACGTTTTACATTAAAGCTGGGTGGCAGTAATATTCGCAGTACTGCCAATTTGTATTTTCGTTGGACAAATGATAAATATCCTGAACTTTCAGGACCCTGGTCACTGGCCACAGTTTTTGCTATTAGCTAAGAGCGTTTGTAAATTTTTTAAACCCAACCACTCCCGACCTTCGGTGCGTGACAGTTTAAAATTTGGGGCTATAACAGAATGTGGTTTGATAGGTAGAATATGGAAAAAAAGCTTTCAGGGATGTGGGCTTTTTTTTTGTTTCTCTTAAATTTATTTGGTTATTCACAAAATATAAGCATTATCTGATTATCTTTTAAAGGCGGCTCATTTATTTGGCTTATTAAATGATCAACCCCAATATTGTTGAAAGTTTCGGATAAGACAGATATGCCCTGTACCTGTCTTCAATGAATTAAGAGTGTTCAGCTAATTGTGTAATTAGTATAACCAATTTTGTAATATTTATAGATGAGGCTTTATGTAATATTGTAAAATAAAATTTAAAGAGAGAATTATGAAAATACTTGAATCAAGCTTTGAGCAGGGAGGTTATAATACGAGGGATGCTCTCAATGTTATCCTGATTTCTTTGTTTACTACAAGAAATTATAGTCATAATTAAAGACAACAAATACGTTTGTTCGTGGGCATTAATCACCATTTAAAATATCTATAACCTTTAGTATGTAAAGTATGTAAACAAAAAACGATATTATTATTGATGATTAAAATCATTTAACTATTACAACGCAATATGTATGGATTATTTTAAAAATATTAAACAAAATTTGATAAAAAATATTAGAGAATCATTAAGTCAGGTTAATAGCTGTATAAAAATTTAGAATTTATTTTCATTTTTTTTGTAAAAGTGATTCTAAAATTTATAAATTTGCTTGAAATTCTTTTTAAGATCATGAGTTTACTAAATAAAATAAATAATTAAATATTAAATGTGTAATATGAAAAAGCTTGTTTTTATTTTCTTTTTATTGGTTTTTTTACCATTTGGTTTTTTTGCAAACGCACAAACCACCAAAACCATTGGTTCTTCAGGCAATTACTCTACACTTAAATCTGCATTTGATGCGATAAATGCGGGTACAGTAAGTGGTGCAATTACTCTCCAAATTATTGGTAGTACTACCGAAATTGCTTCAGCAGTACTTAATGCAAGTGGTATAGGAAGTGCAAGTTATACTTCAATAACTATTTATCCTACCACTTCGGGACTAACTATTAGCGGGAATCTATCCTCGCCTCTGATAGATTTGAATGGAGCGGATAATGTAACCATTGATGGCAGGGTGAATGCAAGTGGTAGTTCGAAAGATCTGGTTATTAGTAATACAAATGTTGGAGGTTCAGTGATTAGGTTTATCAATGATGCTACCTACAATTATGTTAAGTATTCAAAATTACAAGGCGTTACAAGCAGTGCAACCAATGGTATCGTTTTGTTTAGTACCACTACGGGAACTACCGGCAATGACAATAATACAATCGACAATTGCGATATTAATAAAGGAAGTTCTTCCCCTTACAATGGAATTTATGGATTGGGTACAAATACTTCCAGCGCAACCAATAATAGTAGTGTTAGCATCACAAACAACAATTTCATTGATTTTATAAGCACAAATAGTAGTAGTTGTGGTATATTTTTATCCGGTGGAAACACCGATTGGACTCTATCAGGAAATAGTTTTTATACCAGTGGAACAATTACTCCTGCTCAGGATGCATATAACTATAATGGTATCAGAATCGACAATACAAATGGGAATAACTTTATTGTAACAGGAAATTACATCGGAGGCACAGCAGTACAATGTGGTAGTGGAGCCATGACTATAAATAATAAATCGCAGTTATTTCAGGGTATTTATCTGAATGTTGGAACTACAACCGCTTCATCTCTACAAAATAACACAATTAGCAATATTACCTTTACAAGCTCAAGTACCGACCCCTGGAAAGGAATTTATGTTAGCGGCGGGTCTGTGAACATAGGTACAACAACGGGTAATACTATTGGTGCTACTACCGGAATCGACAATATTTCTATAATAGCAACCGAAAATGTAACAACCACTTATGGTATTTACATTCAAGGTTCAGGAACAATAAATTGCCAAAAAAACAATATAGGGTCAATAACCACAA
>CAYYQJ010000422.1:0-3660 GCA_964473775.1 uncultured Bacteroidales bacterium
ACACGGCTCTGAACACTCTTTCCCTACACGACGCTCTTCCGATCTAATAAGAAAACCCTGAGCCCAACTTATCGCTCACAAGCATAGAGGTAATAAACGATTGTCCGAAACCCATATATTCTTCAGGGACAGATATTCCTAACAAACCCATTTCGCCTGTTTTGCTGATTAATTCGCGCATCAAACCGGGGTCGTTGGCATCTATTTTATCCAGAATTGTGAATACTTCTTTATCAAGAAAATCGTTGCAGGTATCTGCAATCATTTTCTGTTCTTCATTAAATTCTTCCGGAACAAAAATTTCTGTACTTTTTTTGGTTAGAAACTCTCCACCCTTAAGATAATTGCTTTTTTCCATGTAAAATTGTGTGTTTTTTAAATTAAGTCGGCAAAGATACGATTTATCTGCTTATCTGTGAGACCCAACTTATAGTTTAACATCAATTAACATTATAGGTGTGTCTATAATTTTTTAAATCAGTAAGATAAAATGGGAGGGGTGATTAGTATCATTGGGGGAACCACTAAGGCACTAAGAACACTGAGAAGCACTAAGAAATTTTATTTGTTTGCGGCAGGCAGGGAAACACTAAGAAAACAGGATATCATTAGCTCCGCCCTTCAGGGCGGTGATGGATTGATTAGGTTTGGATGGTCTTTGAGCCTAAGATATTATAAAGGATAAAATGTTGCCACTGATTCACTGATTAGATTATAAAAAGAAAGGCACACCTTATGGCGTGCCTTTATTTTTGAAAAGTTTTTATCAGGCAAAGCCTAAATTGAAAAGTAGGCGACGTGGCAGAAACCGCCTAAAAAAAGCCAACAACTATTTCCGAACTTGGAAAAATCAATATTTACCACTCACAAAATAATAATCATTACCTTTCCATTCATAAATACAATCTGCACTAGATGAGGCGCCTAAACCATAATCTGCATTTGGATTAAAGATTTCAGAAATTACTTCATATCTGCAATTCCCCAAATATTTTACTTTTATTTCAGTCACCTTACTTCCTGTTTTCCTAGCCTGTCTAATTTGACCATTTTTAATATCATTTTCATGACCTTTACAAGAATCACCACAACTAATTAAAAATAATGAAGCAAAAACTAGTGCTCCTAAAATCATCATAATTTTTTTCATGTTTTTATCTTTTTTTAAATATTTAATTTAATGAGTTTTTGCAATCTTTTTCTCTGCTTTGCTAACAATTTTGTAGAATAATTCTTCAAGTTTTTTATTAGCAGTTTCAACATTTTTAATTGATGAACGCAAGTTCGATAATTCGGTTGAATTAAATTTGTACAAGGAATTGCAACGTGTGCATTTTGCTTCTTTCCTTGAAATAATTTCGTAATAAGATACTTTTATAGGTTTTTTGCAACCTGGACATTCAAGGTTTTGAATGTCATTTTCCACACTTGACATCATATTAAATTAGGTTTAATGAACAATAAATGAAAAAACTATTGATGGTTTATTTTAAAAAGTAATTCACAATCTTCATTGCAAAACCATTTTATTTCACCAGTAGAAATATTTTCAGTTTTTCTAGCATGTTGTCCTTTTACTATCTTTTTTCCACACTGGTAACAGGTTGTATAATCCTCCTTTTGTGAAGCTTTGCGTTTATCAGATTTAGAACTATCGTTACAACTTAATAAAACAATAGAAGTAAATAAAATTACCCCAATTTTTGTAATTGTTTTTTTCATTTTCTTAAAAGTTTACTCCTTACTCATCCGGCTTTTCAGGTTCCGCCCCGTTTTTTATAGTGGGTTCTGAACTCCACTTTCATTTCAATACTATTATATGGTACAAAAAAAAACAGCGTGGTCAAATTGCCCACACTGTACTTGAGGTTCGTCCAAGAACCCGTATCACAAATGTAAAACAACGACCACGCTTTCGCGTGGCGTCATGCTTACAATCCTGTGATACTATAAATTTGGACGATTTCAAGTACAGTATTTAGCTAACGCTATATTTTATATGTCTTTAGTTTTTTCTTTTCTTAATTAATTTTCCTTTGTTTTTAAATTCGGGTGTAAAAATACTTATTATTTGTAAATACCATAAAAAATAAAAAATAATTTTTTTTATCCTACGGTTCTTACCTATACAAAGTATTCCTTTACTGAAAACAAACCCACGCTTCCATCTACGATATTACGCGTTATAGGATACATCACCGCGCTCCTCCATGCAATAAAATGCGTTCCAGACAAGCATCCTACGCAGGTTTGTGCTCTAGAACGCGTTCTAGGATACATCACCGCGCTCCTCCATGCAATAAAATGTGTTCGTGAGAGGATGTCTGCGCAGTCTTTCTATAAATAATGTGTTCATGAGAGGATAACCGCGCAGCTCCATGCAATAAAATGCATTTTTGATAACATCCGAGCGTAGGATGCGAAGCTAGAATACATTTTTGTGTCAATCCCTGTGCGGTTGTATAAGCTATAACGCTGTTTGTGTGTAGTTAATGTTTTTGTTGCCATACTAATCTATCCTTAAATTATTACATGAAATGAGTGATACATGGTAGAGAACTATGTTTCGGATATTTTAAAAAAAGTGGCGTACCTAAAAAAATATTTATAAAAGAGTTAAAAAAAGTTTGGATTTAAATTTTTTTATTTAATTTTGCGGTTTGAAAAAAAAAGATTAATCAAGATTAAAATTTTAAAATTCCTAGGTAAAAAAAGTGTAGTATTTTCAATTTAAAATTCAATATAATTTACAAACCAAAAAAAAAGAAAAAAAATGGAAACATTTGATTGGCAAGGAAGCCGAAACTGTTTGAGAGGAGCTATGGAAGAAAGCTATGATAATGGGTTGATTATTATAACCTACACACGCAATCAGCTTTACCTTAATCGTAGCAATCCTAATCCGGGATTTAATTTAATATATCTCGAAACCAATGCCGTGCTGAATACACTGGAAACAAAAATGGGTCGTAAAATCACCGACGGCTCCGAAAAAACAGGTCAAACCGAAAGCGTGGTAGAATTGTATAAAACCATGCGCTCCATGTTGAATGGTTTCGACGATCAGGTTCGTGCCGTTTTTGGTAAAGAATCGAGCACATATAAAACCATTTGGGGGCTTAACCGCAACCGTTTTTATCGTGGTTCTTACGAATCGCGCGAAAATGCGGTGTTGGGTCAGGCAGGTTCATTCGCAGCACATACCGAATTGGTTGATGTTGCTGCAGATGCTACTGATTTCTATAATAAACTTAAATTGGCACGCGAAACTCAGCAGGGTGCAATTGGCAGTTTTAAAGGTGATAGCACAGCTATCAAAGCTGCCATGGAAGCAGCCATATTGCAACAACACCGCAATGTGGGCTGGTTAAACTTTTATTATGCGCTGCTGCCTAATCCTCAACAAAATGTAAATAATTTCTTCCCCTTAGAAAATATTATCAACCATACTCATAGCAAAATTTATAAAGTTCACTTTGCTGCCGGAGGAAAAAATGACATTGCGCTTCGCTCGTGGAAAGAAACCGATAGAGTTAAGTTTTATGTTGATGGAAATACGGATGTGCTGCTTGGATTACAAAAAAATACCAAAATGCCTTTCGACTACGATAATGCTTTTCGTGCCCGCGCAGGAGTTATGTATGACAAAAGCATCAAGGA
>CAYYQJ010000423.1:0-3653 GCA_964473775.1 uncultured Bacteroidales bacterium
GCAATTTCTCATCGCCATATTGTTCAATCACATAAAAAAAACAGGTTTCTTTTGTTATGGAAGATGTAAAAAAGAAGCCAGTTTTCTGGCCACAAATAGGCTCTTAAGAAACCACAATCCAAATCCAGGGACCGAATTCGTAATTCGAATCATCACCATTTATAAAGGTACGACGGTGAGTACTGGTGGTTAAAGCTTGTGTTGATTTTTCTTCAGCCTGTGTAGGTGCCTGAGCCCAATTGCCGCTGTTTACATGAGGTCGGGGAATTGGCATGATGGTTGCTTCGCAAAAGGCATACCATTCTTTTTTTTCTAATTTATCTATACGAATGGGGCCTTCCCTGCTTACCAGATATTCTTTAATTTCTGCATCTTTTGGCACTATATTCTCGTCTTCAGCCTTGCCATATTTACGAATATAAACCGCACCTGTGCCCGGAGCTTTGGTATCAACTTCAACAGCGCCACCACCTACGGCGGTTACGCTAAAGCTGATGCCAACAGCGGCGCTGGGTTGTTTATATTTGTAGTTCACCATTTTAATAAAGTTAATCCCAACATTCACATCTCCAGCAGCTTTAGCCGCTTTACGTGCTTCTGTCTGAATCCACCCTGCATTTTCGTTTTGCATATCCACCACATTGTTTGCCGCAATTCTAACATCTTCTATAGTAGCGGTAGGTGGGTTTGCTTTCGAATTTTTTAACTTGGTTTGTAATATACCGGCTGCGCCGTGTATTACGGTGTCGCTGTTAGGTATATCGGTGTACAATGGGTTTGTGCCTGCAGTTTGCGCATTGCCATCATCAATGATTTCTTGCCACGGTGCAGTTCGACTTGTTTTTAGTACAACAATTCCTGAAATTTTTAGTTCTTTTGCCATAAAAAAAAGGGTTTGATTTGTAAATTAATTTTGTTTTGTTTCTGATTTGTTATTTATAATTGTTGATATTTAATGGTTTATTACTTATTATATGTTTTGAATATTACGCAACATATCAATATTGGGGGCAAAGCTAATATTTTTTCAAATACGCAAAACAAAAAACCAAACTTTTTTTTATCATTTTATAAAAACTTTTTTTCTCTTGCAAAAAAGCATGGCACAAAAACTCCGTAAGGTAAACTATAATTTACTTATTATAAGCCTGATATATGAGGGTTAAGAAATAATAAAAAAAAGCTCTATGCAGCGGACGGCAAGAGCTTTTAATTTAAATATGGTAAGAAAAATATTATTTCAGCACTATTTCAGATACGATTCGTATATGGTAATCCAATCCTGAGGAGTCATTTTGGCAAGAAGCTGTGCCAACAAATCATAAGGTATGTGTTCGGGCTTTTTAAAACGAATGCATGCCTTGCCCATATCGAGTTTGGCTTTGCTATAATTGGGATATTCGGAGGTAAACCACTCGTGCAATTTGGGGTTGGCATAAAGCCCCATGTGATACAAAGCAATAAAATTTTTCTGAGAAGCCAGATTGATAAAAGGCAGGGGTTGTTTGGGTTTACAATGATATCCCTTGGGATACAGCGTATAAGGCACCACATATCCTATCATGCCATAAGCCACCACTTCTTCGAAGCCCTCTGGCAAATTGGCTTTAATCACTTCTCTGAGTTTCAGCATGGCTTCCTTGCGCTCAGCAGGAAGTTCATCAAAATATTGTTCGGGAGTTACAGCAGTTGATTGCATCGGCTTTTTTATTTATAAAAAACAAATAACAATGTTCAAATTACAAATAACAAACCTGACTGCCGTCAGGCAAGTTAAATTCCAATTTCAAAAAATCAAAATTTCAAACGCTTTTGATATTGATTTCTTGTTTTTTGTTTTTTTTGATTTATTGTTTTTTAAGTTTTGGAATTTGTTTGTTTTTTGTTTTTTGTTATTTGTTATTTAAGTATTGGAATTTATTTGTTATTTGTTATTTGTTTTTTGTTATTTGCAATTTGGAATTTCCCCTCCTAGTCATGTACTCTCTGCATATTAATCTCCGCATGTTGATTAATAGCCAGCGGAATTTTTTCGGTTACCACACTGCTGGTATCTAAACCATAAGCTTTTTCGTCGGTGATACCTATCTTTTTCAATACATCATAACTATCCATGATAAACTGGGTGAAAGGTTTAAAATCGTAATCGTAGCCCTGCACCCTTTCGGTCAGAATGAAACGAAAATCGCCTGCCAGGGCATATCGGTGTAAAGAAGGATAGCGCGAAGTGATATCAATTTCGCTGTTCATCACCAAATCGCTCACGGCCTTTCTAAAATACATATTAATTTTGGTAGGCACTTTAAAACCTATCTTAAAATCAATTCGCATCAGCGTCCCGGGAATCAGAGGAGTTACTCTATAGGTCAATGTATGAGGGTCGTCCATCACATCCACATGCAGCAGCCAATAAATATCCGCACGCTTGGGCTGTTTATAAAAGATGGAATGTATCACCTTCGATTCTATTTCGTGCATGGAGTTTGCACGTATAAAATACACCAGATTGGTAGAATATTTGGCCACGGTTTTATCTTCTTTCAGATCTTTCAGCATGCCAAAATAATTGTCTATCTTAGCAAATTCAGTCAGTTTGTTCTTGATTTTTCGGCCTTTAAACCATACGTACATAATGTAGAACAAAATACCTGCAATCAGCAATGTAACCCATCCGCCATGTATAAATTTAAACATATTGGCAATAAAAAACGAACCTTCGATGGTTAAATAAAACGCCAGAAAAAGTAAAATCAAAACTTTGGATCGGCGTCTGATATAGAAATAAAAACTCATCAGCAAGGTGGTCATCAACATGGTGATGGTGATGGCCAGTCCGTAAGCCGCCTCCATATTGGATGATTCTTTAAAGAATAAGATTACGCCAATGCAACCTACAAAAAGAAAAAGATTTACGCTGGGAATGTATATCTGCCCTTTGATGGTGGTGGGGTGATTGATTTTTACACGAGGCCAGAAATTCAACAAAATGGCTTCGTTGGTGATGGTATAAGAGCCTGTTATCAAAGCCTGACTGGCAATAACAGCAGCAATGGTGGCAATAATGATGCCCGGCAACAAAAACCATTGCGGCATGATAGAGAAAAACGGATTGATTTCGCCCGTTTGATTTTGATGCATCATCAACCACGAACCCTGACCAAGATAACTCAGAATGAGTGATATTTTAACATAAATCCACGAAACCCTGATGTTTCTGATGCCACAATGTCCTAAATCGGAATACAAAGCCTCGGCCCCTGTGGTACACAGAAACACAGCGCCCAACAACAGAAAACCGCCTTTGTAATGCATCAACAACTGAATGGCATAATAGGGATTAAAAGCGCGGATAATCTCAGGATACTTTACAATTTGATTTACTCCGAGCACCGCAATCATCAAAAACCAAAGAAACATCACCGGACCAAACAATCGTCCGATGGAATTGGTGCCGTATTGCTGTATCAGAAACAAAGCCACAATAATTAATAAAGAGATGGGGATAACAGGCACGTTTTCGTTGATCAGTTGAAGTCCTTCAACGGCAGAAACCACGGTGAGATCGGAAGAGCGTCGTGTAGGGAAAGAGTGTTCAGCGCCGTGGAAGTGTGCGGGGCCGGTGGTACAGGAAATAAAAAAAAAGAGTATGGATA
>CAYYQJ010000424.1:0-3645 GCA_964473775.1 uncultured Bacteroidales bacterium
ACGGCTCTGAACACTCTTTCCCTACACGACGCTCTTCCGATCTATGGCACAAATGTTTAAAAGTATCATCCCGGCAGCCACCCATAAAAGAGTCTTTTGCCAGGGCTTTAATATATTGGTGGTATGCTCAATGGTGGTTTGCTTATCCCTGTAATACTTAATCAGCTTATCTTTCAACTGAAGCCGCATCTCATAAGCATCTTTCATAAACTTTACATAAAGAACATTCCCTTTCAATTGGAACTGTATATCACTCTGAACACCATTTCCCATTGCTGAGTGATCAATAATTACATTCCCTGCTGAATCGCATTTCAACCAGGCACGAAGCCACGAACTGTCAGCAGGTATTTGTATAGTAGTATCTCTGATGGTCTCACTATATTCGGTGTGAATACTGTCATGAACAGTAATAGTTGGTGGAAACAACTGATTGCATTTTTCTCTGGTATAGCATCCTGACAAAACATAAGCAATTCCAAAAAGCGCTATTATAAGCAAAACCTTCAGCCTGTTTTCTAGAGTAAATAGATTGATAAGCCACGAGTCTTTGCTGAAAAATAAGGGCAGTACTGATGGCATTGCATAGCAAAACACCTCAGTACTTATCACATCCAAAAACAACAAAACCGAAGCTGCTATCAAAACAGCCAGCCCGATGATGGACGTAATCCAATGGCAAAATAGCCGGTCTTTTAAATTGAGATACAAAGTTTTCATGCTGCAATTTTTAAGCGATAAGTTTGCAATAGTTTAATAACTACAGGCGATTTAAAGTTAAAGCTGATACACTTGTCATACCTCAATCCATTCATTGTGGTAGTATTATACCGTCTGTATTTCAAAGCAACAATGTAACCTTCCCTACCTCCGTTGCTATTCGTATTACCTTCTACATCCACAAAATCATAAGGAGGTCTGAACATTTGATTTGGTGTATTGTCAATACACAAACCCGCATGTCCTCCCCATTGCGCTATCCCGTTTTTGTAATCCCTGTATATAATGATTCCTCCCGGAACAGCACTATCAGTAACTACAAAATATCCTGAAGTATCCTTTTGAAAATTCAAAAGAGTAGTATGCGAATTAGGAGTTATTAATTTCATGGCTCTGTCATGTACAGGCCCTGCCGGTATGTATCTATTCCAAACAAGCTTGCAGTATAACACACACCATGCATATCCATCGCGCCAGCCAACCGCTTCCATATCCTTCTGAAATGTTTTATTTTTGAATCCGGAATTCCCCGGAGTCTCTTCCTGCCCGATAAATGATTTCGCTCCAAGTATCAAGGCAGTTATCAGCGAAACGCCAACCAATCCTTTCTTAAATGTTAGTTTTTTCATAACCTTTTACCTATTATTTATTACCTCAATTATGGCTCTAATTTTTGCAGTCTGCTTTCGTGGTCTTCTACCTTCAGGTCAAGTTTATCAAAGTGTTTATCAACCTCTTTTTCTCTTCTGAGGCAATTGTCTTTGATATTTTTTTGATTGGTAGCCTGTGATATAAGTATTCCATTGAGTTTGCTCACATTGGTATTTAAAGTATCAACCTTTTCAGCCAACTTCTTTGCAGCCCAAATAGCTAAACCTATCACTGCAATTATCAAAGCCCTATACAACCAGATTTCCACTTCCATATCCTTTTACCTTTTACTTATCCCCTTTACATAAGCCCGGCTCAGGATTACTCCTTCACCGGGCTCTCTCCGCTGGGTTTATCTTTAGGATTCAGGATGATAAATTGCACTTACAATAGCTCCAAATCCGGTTCTTTTCTTTGGCAAACAAATGTGCCACTGACGATACCCTAGCATATTTCTGCGATATTGAGGATCTTTTGCTGCTTCACTATAAAAAATCTCGGTATCACCGGTGGCCTGAAATGCTCTTGGAGAGTAAAAGAAGAAACTGCAATCCTGGTCAAGATCAGCTTCGGCTGCTGCACCCCATACCTTTTTGGTAAGCACACCCATTATAGCCTTATATTTCGGATTGGCATTCCACCTGTAAAACTTGAAACCGTATAGGTCAAGCACAGTACCCGAACTGGCATCCTTATATTGTTTGGCAAAAGTTTCATCCACCTTCAGCAAATCTCTCACATGCGCCGAACACAATACCAAAACTCTATTCTCAGCAGGAATATTCAAATCATCCATTGCCTTCTGGGCATCTATCAAATCATTAGGGGTCATTTTCTTCCTTGCATGAGTTTCACCATTGGTTCCACCCGAAGTAAGTATGATTGGTGTTTCCGCAGTATTGGTTGTCGGTGCAAGACTATGGGCTGCCTTCGTCACTTCCTTTTCAACCAAAACAGCTTTGTGATCTTCTGTCACCGAACCAATCTTATCATAGCTCAATGCGTAAAGCTCATCACGTGTAACAATGGTGTTTTCGGTTTCAAACTTATCCAGCGAAATAGCAATATCTTCATCATCTCTCTGTGCAAATGGAATAGGGTAAGTCGTATTGTTAATCAACACTTCAGGATCGGCTCCCACATCAACCATGTGTATGGTATTGTTGTTCACAAATTCATTCCTGGAACTAATCGTAGAAATCCACGACGTATCCATCCTCATTTTTTTAATCAACTCCCCTGTAAACAATTCCGTAAGAACAACTCCAGTCCTCATAGCTCCTGCCGGTGCTCCTGGCATAAAGCTGGCAATGGTGGTCGCAATACCTCCGGCAATTGGATAATCAATAACTGCGCCTAATGCGACGCCACCACAAAAATTGAACGCAAGTCCAATGATGCAGATCAGTAAAAATTTAATAGTTTTCATTTTATGTTTTTTGTTTTTTTGGTTACAAATTAAATTATGGCCAGCGTTTTTAAATGGTGTTTAAAATTAATGTCCGGGTTTGTAAGAAACACCAAACTCAGCTTTGTACAATTCAGCAAACTCCGCTGGATTTTCACTTTTAAACTTTTGATACTCTTCCACACCTTTGGCCAGCAAAATTGGATAAGTAAGTTTCCCTGATTCCCCTCCATCAGTTTTTGTTTTCGGATCAATAAAATCTGTAGGTTTAAAATTCAGATTGATACTGTCAATCACCTCTTTTGCCTGATTGTAATCCGATTTTGCCAGCTTCAAAAAAGTTTCCTTCTTCTCAGGTGCAATCTTTTTTGCTGCAATGGCTCCGTCAACCAGGGCATTTGCTTTTTCATCATCATAGGTTAAAAGCAAAGCTTCTTTTTGCTCAAGTTTGAGCTTAATTTCTTTTGCTTTTGCGAGGATTTGTTCTTCGGTTGCATCCTCTGGCAATCCGTAAAATAAAGCTAATTGTTTCATTGAATTACTTTTTTGATTTATAATAGTTTCTGTATTTGGCGTAAGCATTAATTGAATTACCTCATGCAATTGTTCATCCTTTATAATTGTATGATCAGGATTGTAAAGTGCCAGCGTGTTGCCATTGCTGCTAATATCTACTATCGACACTTCAAACAATATCGACTTTGTAAGCGTAGGTCTGGTTTGTCCCGGAAGCATCAAAGCTACATCTTCACTCCACTCTACTGGCTCCAGTCCGGCGGATACAGCCTTCAGATGACCCTTTTCAAATTTGTCAGCTATCCTTTTGGCATAAGGATCATCCATGTCAAATTCGGGTTCACCATAAA
>CAYYQJ010000425.1:0-3644 GCA_964473775.1 uncultured Bacteroidales bacterium
ACTCTTTCCCTACACGACGCTCTTCCGATCTATACGGCATTCAATAGCATGACCGGTTTGTTTTATATCTTCCTGCTTAAAGGATAGTAATTCTCCATTCGCAATGCGTATTTGTTCTCTTACCAGATCAATTCCTGTTACTCTTTCGGTAATAGGGTGCTCAACCTGAAGACGTGTATTCATTTCCAGAAAATAATATTTCAGATTCTTATCCACTAAAAATTCAATAGTTCCGGCTCCTTCGTAATCAACCGCCTTGGCAGCAGCCACTGCATGAGCTCCCATTTCTGCACGAAGTTCAGGAGTCATGATAGGAGAGGGGGTTTCTTCAATTACCTTTTGATGACGACGCTGAACAGAACATTCGCGCTCGCAAATGTGAATCACATTGCCTTGTTTATCTGCCAGAATCTGAAATTCTATATGATGCGGCGATTCGATATATTTTTCGATATAAACAGAATCGTTTCCAAAAGATGCCATAGCTTCCGATTTTGCAGCTCTTACTGAACTAACAATATCTTTTTCGTTACGAACCAAACGCATCCCTTTTCCACCGCCACCTGCCGAAGCTTTAATCATAACAGGCAAGCCAATTTCTTTAACCGTTTTTATAATATCCTCATCTTTATTGATATCTCCCGGCGAACCCGGTACAACAGGAACTCCCGAACTCACCATTTTCTGACGAGCTGTGATTTTATCGCCCATGGTGTTCATAGCATAAGAAGAAGGGCCGATAAAAATGATATTTTCTTGTTTGCATCTGTCGGCAAAAGCGGCATTTTCAGATAGAAATCCGTAGCCGGGATGAATGGCATCTGCACCAGAAAGTTTTACAGCTTCAATAATTTTATCGATGTTCAGATAACTTTCGCGTGATGGGGCAGGGCCGATAAAATAGGCTTCATCAGCATAACGCACATGCAAAGATGGACGGTCGGCCGACGAAAAAACAGCAACAGTAGTTAATCCCATTTCTCTGCATGTTCGCATAACACGAACAGCAATTTCGCCACGATTGGCAACAAGAATTTTTTTAATCATGATTTTATTTTGAAGATATTTTCACAGGTTTGCAAAATTACTTCAATTAACGCTTAGAAATGGACATTTAACATTTATTATAATCTTTAATAGGCTGACATTTATCATGATGACAAATGCCAGATTAAGAATAATAATTAAAAAGGCTAAGAAAAAAACAATGAAAACAGGCTCTTAGCAGTTCTTTAATTGGATGATTTTATTCCGAAAATTTTGAATATAATTGCTCAATTTTCCCAAACACCACTTATTTTTGCACCACAATTTGCACACTTACCATTGCTAATTTGATTCCTGACAATAGTATATCGTTCCCTTTCCAAAAGTTTCGTTTTACATTCAGGGCAAACAGTTGCTTCAAACTCTTTATCCGAAACATTGCCCAGATAAACGTATTTTATGCCGCAATTGATGGCGATTTCATGGGCTTTATACAACACTTCCATGGGTGTAGCTTTTGCATGTGATAGTTTGTAAGTAGGAAAGAAACGACTGAAATGCAATGGATTTTCGGATAAACCGGCATCATACAACCAATCACACATTTTTTTAATCTTATCAAAATCATCGGTCCAATCAGGAATAATCAGGTTGGTAATTTCTATCCAGATGCCTTCCTCTTTAAGCATTTTGAGTGTATTCAATACCGGTTCAAGGTGGCCACCACTCAATGAATGATAAGTTTCTTCGCTAAAACATTTAAGGTCTATGTTGGCAGCATCCAGATGGGGGTAAAGCGTTCTTAATGGTTTTTCGTTGATATAACCATTGCTAATCATCACATTTTTAATACCTGCTTCATGAGCTAATTTTGCAGTATCAAACATGTATTCATAGAAAACGGTCGGTTCATTATATGTATAAGCAATGCTTTGGCATTTATTTTCCAGAGCCAGGGCCACCACAGCCGATGGCATAAGACTATAGTGGTTAATATCAAGTGGAGAGACTTGTGATATATCGCTATTCTGGCAATTCCTGCAATTAAAATTGCATCCTGCCGTACCTATCGAAAAAGCCTTACTTCCGGGAAGAAAATGATACAAAGGTTTCTTTTCAATGGGGTCAATATTCACTGAACAAGGCTTTCCATAATTGATAGCATACAACTTACCGACCTTATTAATCCGTGTTTGGCATATCCCATTTTTCCCTTCTGCAATATGACATCCATGAGGACAAAGTTCGCAAACCAAGCCTTTTTGACCTCTCGAATAAAACCTTGCTTCTTGACTTCCTTTCAATAATTCATCTTCCATATTCCTGGATTTCACTCTTCCCTAAATTCAAACAAAATAACCTGATAATTTAATCAACTCATTTAATTTATCCCCAAATCATCTTTTTCTCTTTTTCTTCTCCCAAACCTTTTTAGGCTTTTCATCTTCTTCGTTTAGTAATTTTCTCCAGTCTTCAATATTATCGGTAGCATATTCCAGAGTTGCAGAATACGCCGACTTGCTGATATCAATCACTTTAATAGGTTTGTCCAGATAGTTTTCAATATCCTCTAATATTGCTTTTTCCTCAGGGCTGCAAAACGAAAAAGCCTGTCCTTTTTTAGTTCCTCGCCCGGTTCTGCCCACTCTGTGCACATAATTTTCTTCGTTTTCAGGCAAATCATAATTCACCACATAGTCCACATCAGGAATATCAATACCGCGTGCACTAATATCCGTGGCAATCAATATCTTTATGTTGCCATCCCTGAATTGTTGCATAGCAAGATTCCTCTCTTTCTGGTCTTTATCGCTATGCAAACTCATACATGTTATTTCTGCCCTTTCCATGGCTTTCACCACCCTTTCGGCTCTTACTTTGGTTCTTACAAACACCAGAATCTTACTCTCAGGATTTTCATTTATCAATCTTTCCAGAAAGAATCTCTTGTCGTCCATTTCAATAAAAGCCACAGAATGCTCAATGTTTTTTGCTACAGGGTCTTTTGGCGAAATCTGAATTCTTACAGGTTTATTTACCAAGGAATAAGCAAGGTCTTTAATTGTTTCGTTGATGGTTGCTGAGAAAAACAATGTCTGCCTTTTTCTGGGAAGCCAGGCAACCAGTTGCCTGATATCATCAATAAAACCCAAATCAAGCATGTGGTCAGCTTCATCAAGAATCAAAACTTCAATTCCACCGGTCTTCAAATGTCCCTGACTTACCAAATCGAAAAATCTTCCAGGAGTAGAAATCAATATATCTGGCTCTTTTTTAAGCATTTCAATTTGTGGCGCCTGTTCCACACCACCGTAGATACAATAAATTTTAACGTCGGTATTTCTGGCAAGACTATTAAAAACGGTTTCTATCTGCATTGCCAACTCATGCGTAGGAACCATCACCAGACATCTGATGCCATCGTTGCGCCTGAAATTCTTTCTCTCGTGCAACATATTAATCACAGGAATCCCAAATGCAGCCGTCTTTCCCGTTCCGGTTTGAGCAATAGCCAACACATCATCACCACGCATAATAGGAGGGATGGCCTTAAACTGAATGTCTGTAGGTTTCTTAAACCCCAATTCATTCAGATTGCTTTTTATTTCATCAGCAATACGATATCTTTCAAACTTCATTTGGGTGTATGGTTATTG
>CAYYQJ010000426.1:0-3636 GCA_964473775.1 uncultured Bacteroidales bacterium
GGAGTGCCCACTGCAATAAAAACCACTTCAGCATCGTGTAATACCGATTTCAGATTGGTGGTAAAATGCAAACGGTTTTTTTCCACATTACGATGAATCATGGTATCAAGACCAGGTTCGTAGATTGGTAAAATTCCTTTATTCAGGTTATCGATTTTAGTGACGTCAATATCAACACATACGGTGTCGATTCCCACTTCGGCAAAGCATGTACCGGTAACAAGTCCTACATAACCGGTTCCAACAACAACAATTTTCATGAAATATTTAGTTTAATGAGTAAGTTTAATTTTTTTGCAAAAATAATCATTAAATACAAAGATTTGGTGGTTGATTATTTAATTTGCAATTTTCAGGGTTCAGAATTAATGTTTGGAGGTAGAGATTGAATCTCTTTTGTCGGCTCCAATTCAATATTTTTGCCTCTGGTTCCTTTGAAACGCTGATGAAAATGTTCTCTTTCTTTCAGTGTAACAAAGTTTGGAATAAATTCTTTGGTCACATCAATTTCAGGGTCGGTTATTCCTTTATCGATTTTTCTAAGAATATCGTAAACCATAGGTATAAGCACAATATCAGCGCTTATACGAGTGTAAATATATTTCCGAAGCAACTTCGACTGAAAGGGGTCGGAGGCCACAGCAATTTTAGTGAAGCCTATTTGCAGGGCCTGCTGATAAGAAAAAAAGATGTTTTCGGTGCTGTGTTCGGCTTTTTCTTCTGTAAAAATATGATTTGAAGGAATACCAATCCCTTCAGCATATAGCGCCATAATTTTACTTTCGACATAAGGAGAATGTACAGCTGCACCGGAAAAAATAATGTTTTTAGCAATGCCTTCGTCATAAAGATATTTTGCCCAGCAGATGCGACCTTTCATAATGAGGTCCCATTTTTTTCCATTGAAAGGAATACCAGGGACAATTACAACATCAAAAGTGTCGGAAGCTGCCTCTTCAAGTAGTTTTTTGCATTTGCGTGACGAAAAGGCAAGGCCGGTGGCTGCCAACAGAAAGCCCAGAAAATCATACACAAGTTGAATCAGAAATTTCTTCATTGAAAATCTATTCAAACTTAATGGGAGAGTTTCAATCCGATCACACCCATAATAATCAGGGTAACCGATATTATTCTTAGCAGTGAAGCCGTATCTTTGAAATAAATGATTCCTATAGTAAAGGTTCCTGCAGCCCCAATTCCGGTCCAAACAGCATAGGCTGTGCCGATAGGAATTTCTTTTTGAGCCATCCACAAAAATAAACCACTCAATGCCATGGAAGCAGCAGCAGATATGATCCAAAACACTTTGGCATCGCTATAGGTTTGAGACAGTTTAAATCCAAGCGGCCAGCCTATCTCGAATATTGCAGCCAAAAAAAGGTATGTCCATGCCATAAGGTTGAAGGTTGAGTTTATTTTATTACTTTCAGTAAATTATCCACCAAGCGGCTAGCACCAATGCGGAACAAAGAATTGTTGCGCCATTCACTACCTAAAATACCATCCACAATATTGAAATATCGAACAGCAACCTCAGGTTCTGAAATGCCTCCGGCGGGTTTAAAGCCTATGCGTATGCCAGTCATTTTGTAATAGTCGAGAATGGTTTCGCACATCACTACTGCGGCTAGTTCGGTGGTAGCAGGCTGTATTTTTCCTGTAGAAGTCTTAATAAAATCGGCCCCTGATAGTATTGCAATTTCTGATGCTTTACGGATGTTTTCGGGAGTAAGTAACTCGCCTGTTTCTAAAATTACTTTCAAATGTGCCTTTTGGCATGCATTTTTGATGGCTTTTATTTCATCTGCCACTGTAATATAATCCTCTTCGAGAAATTTTCCTCTGGAAATTACCATGTCAATTTCATCAGCTCCTTCATTCACCGCATAAGCCACTTCCTGAACTTTTACTTCAATGGGTGATTGCCCTGAAGGAAAAGCACCGGCGACAGATGCCACATGAATCCCCTTGCCCATCAATTCAGTTTTGCATTGTTTTACAAAAGGAGGATACACACAGACGGCTGCCACGGAAGGAATCTTTTTATCATGGTCAGCAACGGCATGGGCTTTGCTGCACAATGCAGACACTCTTTCGGTAGTATCTGAACCTTCCAGTGTAGTAAGGTCAACGTAGGAAAGAATGCTGCGGTAGATTTGTTGCAGGGTTTCTTCACTATATGCTTTTGTAGCGAAATCTTCTGTTTTCGTTTTCCATTCCGCTTCAGTGAGTTTTTTATATTCGGGAAATACCATCATACTTTTATTTTGAGATAATAATTTTCTTTGCAAAAGTACCATTATTTCCCTTCACCGACAAAGAGTAGATTCCTGAAGGGAGTTTCGAGATATTCAACTGAATCGTGTTTCCGTTTCTTGAAATATCATTCACTATACAGTTCATAACAGTTTTTCCATAGCTATCGTATAGGTTAAGGGAAATTTCATCTTTCATATTTTCAGGCAAACTAATGTACAGCATATCTTTTGCAGGATTGGGATACACTTTTATTCCTGAAGAATTGTCCATTACATTCTCATCCATTCCAATAAAGAAGCCATTCAAAGGTAAAACAATGTAGGAAGCATGATTGGAGCTGACAAACATTTTATTGTTGGCAATCAATGTGTCGCCAGCAGTGTACATGGTTAGACCATTGTTGAGGTTACAGTCGAAGCGTGGATAGTTGGAGGAGGTAACATCCACTCTCAGACGGTGTCCGGCAATGAAGGTGAGTGCTACATCCGGCAAGTCGATGATGGCTTCAACCACCTGACCGGCAACTATAGATGAAGTATCAGCAGCAGTGAAACCTGTGCGGAAACGCAAGCGCCTGATGCCATCTGAAACCAGTTCGGAACGATTATCGGGATAGACATCAGTTAATCGTATTGAAAAATCAGTGTCTTTTCTGTTGGAAGAAACAAACAAATGTACAGTGCTTTTTCCTTTCATTATTACATTGGATATAAAGGGAGCCGAGGTGAAACTTACTATATCGTTGCGGCTTTCAACTAAGGGAGCCTGGTCATAAGGGCCTTGGAGCAAATCGGCACGCAGGGTGCTTCCGCCTATGGTTGGAGACGGATCGCGGGGATCGTAAGTGATGGATTTAAATAAGCCTGTATCAGAAGGCAGGGTGGCGGTGATACTGTTATCGTTTTTAAAATACAGGGTTTGATTGCTCACCCCGGCTGGAGGCCAGGTAGCGGTATTTTGCCATACATTATCACCCATCTGAAAATATTGTATGTAAGGAGTAGTATTCCAGCCGTTGCTAATAGAACGCATATAGTAATCGAAGTGCAATAATGCGAGAGAATCGCTCCAGCCTACTGCTCCGGGATAGGATAAATCGCCCTGAAGTGGTGCTCCTATGCCCGACATTCCGTGGCCGCCATGTGTCCAGGGGCCCATCAGTAAACGGTGTTTATCTCTCACTGCCGCAAAAGATGATGCACGGATTCCGGCAAAAAACGGGAGTATCATCTCGGTGTTGTGATCGTACCAGCCGCCTATCATCAGCATGGGAACATTGATGGAGTCGGGATAATAATTGATGTATTCGCTGTAAGTCCAGGTGTTGTCGTGAGATCGGAAGAGCACACGTCTGAACTCCAGTCACCTGAAGCTATC
>CAYYQJ010000427.1:0-3630 GCA_964473775.1 uncultured Bacteroidales bacterium
GATAGCTTCAGGTGACTGGAGTTCAGACGTGTGCTCTTCCGATCTTTAGCATTGGAAGGAGTATATTTGGTCAAAAAATCAACCAATTTCTGTTCACTTCCAAAAACAGATTTTTGAAAAACAAAATCAGTATATTTCTTAAAGTCGCCTTTAAATTCTTTTCCTGCATTTAGAATTTCCTCAGGCGTAAGTGAATGACTGAGATTATTGTAATAAATATTTAATAAAGCGGCCATTACCTCTTTATCAATACGACTGTCATAATTTTTAAAAAATCCTTTGGCTCCTGTTTTCAGTAAATCCAGATACTTCACAATCTCATCATCATTCTTCTTTTTGTTTTTACTTAAATCGAACAATTTTTCGTAAGAACGTGTAATCTTTACAATTTCAATACCCAAACCAGCTTCATAAAGATACTCCATCGCGAGATTATTAGCGGCATAATTGGCATAAAGTGATTCAAAATCTGAAACTATTTTACCGTATTTCTTCATTCTGCTTTCATCGGCCATGGCCCAATCAGCAAATTGTTTTTCGAGCAATTTCTTTGTTGCAATTATATCAGTCCGTTTCACTCCATTGTTTTCTCCAATCATCTTTTTATAATAATTTTCAACACTGGCATACTTTGCTGAATATTGTAAACGTGTATGTTTATCTTGCTCCATATATTTCCTGTAAATCCCTAAACGAGTTCCGCGTATATTTATTGTGGCCGGATTCTCAAAATTTGCAATACGGTCAACTGCAAAAGAAGGCAGATATTCCTGAGTAGTTCCGGGGTATCCATACACAAAGGTAAAATCATTCTCTTTCACGCCTTTTAATGAGATGGTGAGATGATAAGGCGGATTGTAAGGAATATTGTCATTTGCATAATCAGCTGGCTGATTGTTTTTATCAGTATAGATTCTGAAAACAGAAAAATCGCCTGTTTGTCTTGGCCACATCCAGTTATCGGTATCCCCACCAAACTTGCCAATACGTGATGGTGGTGCCCCTACCAATCGAACATCAGAAAACACTTTATACTCTACCATGATGTATTGATTTCCTGAATAGAAAGCTTCAACACTGATTTTATTTTTGTTTCCCTTTGCTGCTTCCTGTTTAATAAATGCAATTTTCAGTTCAATTAAAGTCTGTCTCTTTTCTGCCGACATATCGTCAGTAATTCCTTCCAAAACTTTAGAGGTAACATCAACCATATTAACCAGAATGCTCACTTTGAGGTTAGGATTTGATAATTCTTCAGCAAGCGAATTGGCCCAGAATCCATCCGTGAGATAATCCTGTTCCACACTGCTATGAGCCTGAATGGCGCTGTAGCCACAATGATGGTTGGTAAGAATTAATCCTTTATAAGAAACAATTTCAGCCGTACATCCTCCACCAAATAAACAAATGGCATCTTTAATACTGGGTTTATTTAAACTAAAAATGTCCTCAGCCGAAATCTTCATACCCAATCGTTGCATTTCAGCTTCAGGTCCCTGCGACAATAAAATGGGCAGCCACATTCCCTCATCCGCTTTCAGATATTGAAAACAACCTGAGGAAATTATCAGTATTAATCCGTATAGTAATCTTTTCATATTTTTATAAAGTATTCAGTATTTGTAATTCAGATTCAGAAATAAATAATTATTCCCTCTTCCCTGTTTCCTATTAACTCCAAACTCCAACCTTCCTCCTATTCCATCGCTATCAGCGAAATTTCAACTCCTGCATTTTTTGGCAAGGCAGCCACCTGAACAGTTTCACGGGCAGGGTATTCTCCTGTAAAGTAACTTCCATACACTTCGTTTACTACAGCAAAATCGTTCATATCGGCCAGAAAAATACTCACTTTAACCACATCATCAAAAGTCATGGAGGCTTCACTCAAAATGGCCTTAAGATTTTCCATTACCTGAATGGTTTGTGGTTTTATGTCGCCTGTAATTAATTCGCCTGTTTGCGGAACTATGGGTATCTGACCCGAAATAAATAAGGTATTTCCTTTTTTTACTCCCTGATTATAGGGGCCTATAGGCTTGGGTGCATTGGTGATGTTTATGATTTTTTTCATTTAAATTGCTTGAGATATGATTGCTTTTAAAGTCCAAAATTATACATTTTCGGCAAATAAAGAGCAGTTTTTGGTTTTGATAAGCTATATTGAAAGGTATATTTTGTTCAGTAACTCCTCATATTCATCCTTCAACCTGCTTCTTGTGGTAATGCCTCCACCCGATTTGTAATACAGTTTTCCTTCCCTCTTTTCTATAAAACGAATCATTACAGCAGAGTTTAAATTCTTCCCATCAAAACAACCAAACACACCGGTATAATAACCTCGTTTATCTTTTTCTGCCTGCTGAATAATTGTAAGAGTCTTCTTTTTTGGTGCCCCGCTTACCGACCCTGCAGGCAATAGCGTATAAAGTATTTCACCTATTCGCGATGCATAATCATCAGGCAATATGCCCGATATTTTCGAACTCACCTGCAACAGGTTTTTGTTATTGGTTGCAATTTTTGTAATAAAACGAAACTCCTCCACCCTCACTTTCTCAGCCACCATACTCAAATCGTTGCGAATTAAATCCACTATGGTGTAATGTTCTGCGGTTTCTTTTGCATCATTCAATATAATATCTTTTGCGTTGGGAATGGACGCATCAATAGTACCTTTCATCGGGTAGGAAAATATTTTTCCATCTTTTATTTTAATAAATGTTTCGGGCGAAAAACAAACCAAGGCATCCTCATACCAAAGCTTATATTTTGACTTACTTAGAAAAAAGATTTCCTTCAAACTTACATTGGTTTCAATTTCCGAAGCAAATGTAAGATTCAACAGATAAGAATTCCCCAACATCAGTTGCTGCCTGCAATAATCAAAAGCCTGACTATATCTTTGAAAAGAAACCGCTTCTTTCAGACGGAAATAATTGTCAGTGGGGACAGATGCTACTTCAGCATAGTTTCTGAATCCTTCCACATCAAACAACAAACTGCCTGAATCCACATCCTTCAATGGAATCACCACCGGATTTTCTATCTCAAAATCTATCATAAACAAAAAGGGAATGCCTTTTGCCCCATATTCGTTCATCTGATTGAATGCTTTCAAAACCGTAGAATTTAATTAATATCTTTGCACAAAAATACATCAATGCGGCTATTACTCGTCGATAATTATGATTCTTTTACCTATAATCTTTATCAGTTGCTCACCGAAGCAGGCTGCACCGGCATTTCGGTTATTAAAAATGACAAAATTATTTTACCGAAAGTAGCTGATTATGATAAGATAGTATTTTCACCCGGTCCGGGCACCCCTTCCGAAGTCCCTGTGATGAATACGATTTTATCTTTGTATCAAAAAACAAAAAGCATATTGGGAGTTTGTTTGGGACATCAGGCCATAGGATGTTTTTATGGAGCCGATTTATTAAATTGTCCGCAACCTCAGCATGGCATATCGTCCGTTTTACAAATAACAAAACCTGCTGAAACCCTTTTTCATGGAATTCATGCTGACATAAAAGTGGGACGCTATCATTCGTGGATTATTGATGAAAGCACTTTGCCCGAATGTCTGACGATTACTTCCAAATCTGATAACGGATGCATTATGTC
>CAYYQJ010000428.1:0-3626 GCA_964473775.1 uncultured Bacteroidales bacterium
GATAGCTTCAGGTGACTGGAGTTCAGACGTGTGCTCTTCCGATCTGAAGTGGCCGATTCTGTGTCAAGTGCTATACTGCGTATTTCGTTCAATGGTTTCTTACTTACGAGCAATACAGATTTAACCTCATTCACTGCGCCAATGCACATGTCGGTGATAATGCGGTGCTCAGGTAAAAGTTTCAAAGCGCCAACAGGCAACAGTGCAATATCTGCATTGCCCGAAATAAAACTTTCTGCACAAGCCATTGGATGTACCAGTTGCAACTGAAATGCATCCATCACCCCAGAGTTTTCTATTCCATAAACAAAAGGATATGTATTTGAATAACTTACTGCAACAATTTTTACCACTGAATCCATACCATTAAAATAAAGGACAAAGATATTAGTTTTTGGAAAGCCGGACAAAAACCTTGTACTTAAAATTACTTTTTATAAACAATAATAAACAGCCTAAGCCTTCATTCAGGCAATGATAAAATACCTGTTTTGTTTTTGTCAGATGGGATTTCAGAAATAATCTGCACATTATTGGTAACTTTCGAAACGGCTATGGTGGCAGCAATCACCCCATAAGCTGGTGCAATCATAAATCCGACAAGGGGAATAAAAAAGAAAATAAAATAGAAAACCATGCCATTTGCAACCGCCATTCCCCGGTTTTTTCTTACAAACCTTACGCTATCTCTTATGCTCAGTCGTGCCCTCTCGTTCGAATAATCTATCATAGAGAACCCATAAAAATAACAGGTCACAAAAAACATAATCACAGGAGTAATCCAACCAATCACAGGTACAAAGCCGATAAAGAACAAAAATAGGGTTATGCCAATTTCTACGAAAATATTGCGCATCACAATTCGCACACCCCTCCACACATCTTTCAGAAATTGACCCAAACGGAAAGGATAGTTTACCCCGGTAAGAATCTTGTCTGCCTTCTCCGATAGAATTGCCAGCGCGGGCGAAACTATCATCAAAACGATGTATCTGTAAACCGAACTGTAGATAAAAAAAAGCGCCAGATAAAAAATAAATTTAAGCAGGACTTTAAAGCCCATTACAAGGTATCTCAAAAACCCTTCAGGTTCGGAATCAAGGCCAGTAATATCAAAAATCCACGCAGTCAGCAATCCAACATAATGCCATCCAACAAAAATCAGAAGCAATATCATCCCCAGATTGATAATTCCCGGCAGCAAAACATACCACCACAATTTGTATTTAATTACCATCCGGTGCGCTTCCGAATAGGTTTTAAAACCTATCTTGAAATTGGGAAACAAAGCCATTACTTTCTGTTTTTTCCTGTGATAACCTTTTTCACATTCTTACCTATCTTGCTGATTAATTCTATATTTTCTTTGATAGGCGATGAAGTCAATCCATCAAGTCTCAGATTACTGTTCTGATGTCTCACCGAATGTTGTTCAGGATAAAGAATGATAAAACTATTCTTTTTAAAGTTCTTCGACAACTGTCTTGGCAAGGCAGCCAGATAACTATGGAAGGATATGGTGCTGTCGCGCGCACTAATCCATATCAGCAGGTCAGTATTGCTCAAATGATCCTGCAATGAGTCCAGATTGCTGTAGTCATTAAACTCTACAAAAGAAACGGAACTGTTCTTTCCTGCAAAATCACTTTTCAGTTGGTCAAGCGTTTCACCATTCGAGAACATTAATATTTTGGCTGAAATATTCTTTGCAATGACAACAATCTGCCTGTTCCATTTTTTATATCCCGGCTCATACTGTGCATTTGGCGGAACAATAACCACCAGACGATTGTAATATCCAAAAGGTTCCAACACCTTCACAATAAACATCATTTGGTTGTTTTTCGGAAGCACATTTTCCAGAATCCCTCCGAAAATACTCTGAACAGTAGTAGTCTGCCCATTCCAACCCAACACTACATCGGTAGCCAATAGTTCTTTTATCGCACGGTTAATCCCATTGGCAACATTTAAATCAATTCGTGTAACCATGTGTATCAAATGGTCCTCGGTAACAGCCTGATTGGCGATTCTTTCTATCAGTGTATTCTTTTGCAGGATTTCTTCCTGATTTTCTATGGTGTCAATATTTCCTGTAACCACATTCAAAGGATACACAGGTTCTTTTGAAGTTTTATTATGAATCAAAAGAGCAAATTTAATCAATTGCTCCATAGTATTCTGATTGGCCACAGGAACCAAAATCTTCTGTCTGTTATTTTCTTCCTCAACAGGCTTTTTGCTTTCTGCTACGGCCAGCTTTCTGCCTGCATTCTCAGTTACAAACGAACTCACAAGACAACTAATCAATATGACGATAACAGTGCCGTTCAGCACATCAATATTCAACAAACCAATGTTGAACCCCACCAGAATAAGAGCAATAGTAGCCGCCGCATGCGAGCTACTCAACCCGAACATCACATTTCGTTCCACCCTGCTGAACCCGTAAATCTTTTGAGTGATATAAGAAGCAACATATTTGGTGATTTCAGCCGTAACAACCAATATACCTGCAATGATAAGTGCATTATAACCATTAAAAAGTACCTTTAAATCCACCAGCATACCCACACCTATCAGGAAGAAAGGAATAAAAATAGTGTTGCCGATAAAAACCGTTCGGTTCATCAAAACCGAATTTTGAGGGATAAGCGAGTTTAATGCCAATCCTGCCAAAAAGGCCCCAATCATAGGTTCAATTCCGGCCACCTCCGATAAAAATGCCGAGGCAAACAACACCACAAGCAGGTAAAGATATTGCGCACTTCCATCTCCTTCCAGATGTTTAAAAAACCATCGGCTGATTTTAGGTACTATCCATAGCATCACCACTATATAAACCGTCAGCAAGGTAATCAGCATCACCCAAAATGAAGTGTCAGAAGTGCCGTTATGCACCCTTACAATAATTGCCAGCAACAACAACACAGCCGTATCTGTAATCATCGTTCCTCCGATAACGGTATTCATCACACGGTTTTTTGTAATACCCAGTTTGGAAGCAATAGGGTAGGATACCAAAGTATGAGTCGAAAACATACTCGATAGCAATATCGAAGCCAGTATGCTTAATTTAAGCAAATAATAAGTAACAAAAAATCCCATAGTCAATGGGATTATAAATGTAAGGGCACCAAAAACAAGACTTCTCGATTGGTTTTTCTTAAAATCAACCAAATCAATTTCCAACCCCACCAAAAACATAATATAAAGCAGCCCGAAACTGGCAAACATCTTGATGCCTGTACCGTCCGATACAATATTAAAACCATGCGGACCCAATATCACTCCGGCCAATATAAACCCCACAATTCCTGGTATTCTGATTCTTCTGAGAATACGTGGCCCTAAAAAAATAATAATAAAGATTAATAGAAAAGTAAGTACAGGATCTGTAATAGGAAATTGAAACTTTTCTAAAAATTTCACAGCGCTTTTTTTGCAAAATTACTAATAATTGCAATCACAAATCAACTGCCTGAATAAAATATTTTTCAGCAATACATTAAGCCAAATCAACAATTCAAATCCAACAATTTCCCCACTCCAACTTTAGCTCACTTCAAATACTTGACAAACTTGACAAACTTGACAAACTTGATAAACTTGACAAACTTGATAAA
>CAYYQJ010000429.1:0-3623 GCA_964473775.1 uncultured Bacteroidales bacterium
ATACGAGATAGCTTCAGGTGACTGGAGTTCAGCCGTGTGCTCTTCCGATCTCAGGTCAGCATAGTGGTATGCCAGGACAACATAGTGGTATGCCAGGACAACATAGTGGTGTGCCAGGACAACGTAGTACTGTTTTAGGACAACACAGTGCTACATTAGGACAACACAGTGCTGTTTTAGGGAAAAATAGTCCCATTTCCATACAGGTTGAACAAACACCTTCCCCGAAAAGGGACGCGTTATAGCACATCCGTGCACATTAAAATTCGAAATCGCATCTTAACTTCCGTCTTCGGTCTTCGGTCTTCCAACCTCCGACCTCCTCCAAAATAATCTCCGAAGCTCCCGCGCTGTTCATCACAAATTGAGAGCAAATGGCTGAGGTTTTTTTCAGAAAACCGGCATCATCATTTAGTTTTAGCAAAGCCGATTCAAATTCGGCATAATTGCTCACAGTAAATCCGCCGCCGAGTTGTATCAAATCTATTATTTCCTGAAATTTATGATAGTTGGGGCCAAACACCACAGGCACTCCAAAGGTAGCTGCCTCTAAAATATTATGCACGTTTTTGCCAAATCCACCTCCGATATAACTAAAAGAAGCATATTGATAGAGATGCAACAGCAGGCCGATATTATCAATTATCAACACTTTTGCTTCCGAAATGTTGCTATCATTGGCTTCCGAAAACCGTATGGAAGCTACCTTAAGAGCCGATTGAAAGTTGGCGATACGGTTGATATCAATTTCGTGAGGAGCAATAATGTATTTTAATCCGGGTGTGTTTTTGTTGATAAATTGCAAAAGCATTTCTTCGTCGGGAGGCCAGGTGCTTCCGGCTATCATTATTTTTTGGTTTCCGGCAAAAAGGGTAAGCAGAGGGAAAGATTTTTTGTTTTGTGCCACACTCAACACCCTGTCGAAACGGGTATCGCCCGAAACGATTCCATGTGTATAACCTATGTTTTTGAGCAATTGCAAAGAGGCCTCATCCTGAACAAAAATGCGGTTTATTTTTTTCAGATTGCGCCTAAACCAGCCACCATACCAGGCAAAAAAGAATTGCTCGGGCCGAAACTTAACGGAGAAAAAATATAAGGGAATGTTGCGTTGGCTGACGAGATGAATATAATTGAACCAAAATTCGTATTTCACAAAAAACACCATGGCGGGATTAATCAGTTGCAGAAACCGGCGGGCATTTTTTTTGGTGTCGGCAGGCAAATAAAAAACATAATCGGCGCCATCGTAGTTTTTGCGGATTTCGTAGCCCGAAGGCGAAAAAAAAGTTAGCACAATTTTATATTCGGGATGCTGCCGGCGAAAAGCCTCCATCACGGGGCGCCCCTGTTCGAATTCGCCCAAAGAAGCCGTATGAAACCAAACATGAGGCCGACTGCTATCTATGCATGAAGCGATATGGCTGAAAATATCTTTACGACCAACCACCCATTGCCTGGCCTTGGCATTAGAAATTGAGGCCAGTTTGATAAGCCCGGTGTAAATGTAAATAACAATATTGTAAAGAAAAAACATCAGCAATGCCTATAGCAGCAACAATTTGAAGGTTTATTTATAATAATATCCAACAGGTGTGCGCCTGTAAAGCGGAATGAGCCAACCCACCCTGAACGAATAAAAATAATCGTGTTTTTGTTCAGAATCTTTGCTCATAGTGTTGAAATTATAAACCCGACGGAATTTTGTGAATGCCTGTGTAAACTCAAAACCGGCATAAAAAGATAAAAACCTACGGTTGCCCATGTATAAATATCCCAGAAACTCGGTTAAAGCCAATCCGTTTGCCATTTCGTCGTAGCCTTTCAAATAATCGCCCTGCAACTGAGGTGCATCGTTGTTCGAATTATTAATTTTGATACGATGTTGCAAAAACCCGGGCTGAAAGGTAAGGAGGATACCTGAGTTTGGGTTTGGACTCAACACAGGAAAAACCTTGCCGATTTTAACCGACATATTATAACCTGCCTGAGTATAAATTACAGAAGCATACTTGCCCGAAGAGCTGATAACAAAACCATCGTGGGTAGAAATGCGGGATAAAATAGACGATTCGTCTTTAATTCTTCCACCAAACAAATAGTTGTATTCGAGTCCGAACAACCAGTTTTTTTTAATCTTTACCTGAAATCCACCACCAATGGTAGAATTGTTACCAAAGCGTTCGGTAATATTTCCACCGGTCAGCTGATAAGCATAAGTAACATAAAACATAGGGGCATTGATGGCCGAATCCTTTACATTCACCTGTGCCTGTAACGAATACCCCATAATAACCACTGCGCATAAGAAAGCAAATTTTCGCATACTCCTAATTTTGAGCAAAATTAACCAAAATAATTTACTACATACTAACTAATTGTTTTCTTAAAAAGTATTTTTAGGGGTAAATATTTATGTTTTAGTCTGATTATGTTCATTTGATTATTAAAAAAAGAAGCAGAAAACACTGAAAGTTTAATGATAAATATTCTGCCAATTCTATAAAGTAGTATCTTTGCACACAAATTCAATACATTCAACACAAACACACACTCACTCTATGCGCAAAATAATGATGGTTGACCTGAAAAGTCAATACGAAAAAATCAAATCAGAAGTTGACGCAGCCGTACTCGAAGTAATAGACTCCACTGCCTTTATTAATGGTCCTGCTGTAAATAAATTTCAAAAATCTCTCGAAACTTACTTGGATGTAAAACACGTAATACCTTGTGCCAATGGAACCGATGCACTGCAGGTTTCGATGATGGCTCTGGATTTAAAACCCGGCGACGAAGTAATCACCACCTCCTTCACCTTCATAGCCACTGCCGAAGTGATAGCTTTGTTGGGCTTAACTCCGGTGTTGGTTGATGTGTTGCCCGATACTTTTAATATCGATCCCGCTGCTATAGAAAAAGCAATAACTCCAAAAACCAAAGCCATAGTTCCTGTTCATTTGTTTGGACAAACAGCCGATATGGAAGAAATAATGGCCATTGCCGAAAAACACAATCTTCATGTGATTGAAGATAATTGTCAGGCCATAGGCGCTGATTATATTTATAAAGATGGCAGCAAAAAGAAAGCCGGAACTATTAGCATTGTAGGATGTACATCGTTTTTCCCTTCAAAAAATCTGGGATGTTATGGCGATGGCGGCGCTGTTTTTACCAATGATGATGATTTGGCATTAAAACTCCGTCAGATTGTAAATCATGGGATGACGGTTCGTTATTATCATGATATGATTGGAGTAAATTCGCGTTTGGATAGTATTCAGGCGGCCATTCTCGATATCAAACTTACCCATCTGGATGAGTATGCTGCGAGCCGCAATAAGGCAGCCGCATTTTACGACAATGCATTTGCAAACCATCCAAAACTGAAAACACCGGTAAGAAGCCAAAATTCTACTCATGTTTTTCATCAATACACTTTAGTAACCAATGATGTTGACAGGTTTAAACTGGTGGAATTTCTGAACGAAAAAGGTGTTTCGGCCATGATTTATTATCCAGTGCCATTGCATTTACAAAAAGCCTACCTCGACCCAAGATATAAAGAAGGCGATTTTCCTGTGACGGAAATGTTATGCAAATCAGTAATATCACTGCCCATG
>CAYYQJ010000430.1:0-3611 GCA_964473775.1 uncultured Bacteroidales bacterium
AGCTTCAGGTGACTGGAGTTCAGACGTGTGCTCTTCCGATCTCTTTTCTACATCATATCTGGTATCAATTTCCGGCTTGAATATTTCTATGCGTTGTTTTGCATATTTCGCACGTTTCAGGCGTCGGATTAGCTCTTCAGTTTTGCCGGAAAACATCGATCCGCAAATCACTTCAATCCAGCCCTTTTTATGAGTTTCGTTATTTTTTTCTAAAAACATTTTACGGTTTTTTATCTCTGTGTAATTTTTTTTCTAATTTAGTACAAATTTAAAATTAACATTACAATTATAGTCATTATGGGAATAAATATTATTAAAGAGGAGATAAAAATCATTATTGAAACATTGGCAGAACAATATTCTGTTATAAATCAGAATAATGGAAGAATTCCACAAATTGAAATTGATATTGTCATGGCCAATGTCCGCAGGCTGTATGAGCGATTATGCGACCTGAACAAGTTAAATTCTTTGGAATTTAAAGCTGTTTTGGATGAAATTTCGGAAATAATTCCAGAAATGAAGGAAGAAATTTCAGAAAACCGGGAAGAAATACCTTCTGTGGACGCTGCTAATATTAATGAAACTTTTGAGCAGGAAAAAGCAAAAATCGAGGAGATAGAAGAAGAACTTGTGGAGGAGAAAATCGAGGCGATTCCCGAAGAAATTGTTCCCGAAATAATAGCTGAGGTAATCGAAACCAAAGAACCGGAAGTTGTAGTTGCGGAAGAAATAATTGAAGAAATGGTACCTGCTACAGAAGTAAAGTCTGAAGTGAAACCTGATTTGGAAAAAACCCTTAGAATTGAACCTCCTGTTGAAGTAAACCCGACTGAATCTGCACCTGCAATAGTAGAAGAAATTATCGCTCCTCCCCCACCCCCAAAACCACCGAAACCCGGTAAAGCTGATGACATTGATTTGTTTTCTTTAGCTGAAAAAGAAATTGTTGCCGATAAGTTTAAGGAATCTCAAAAATCCATGCACGATAAACTTTCGCACGAAAAACCGGATAAAACTCTGGCTGATAAAATCAGTAAAGCATCTATAAGTAATCTCAAAAGTGCTATAGGCATTAACGATAAGTTTTTATTTATAAATGAGCTTTTTAAAGGAGATATTCAGGAGTACAATAAAACCATAGATAAGCTGAATAGTTTCACGAAACTGGAAGATATAACGGGTTTACTGGAAGAACTGACAGAAAAATTTAACTGGAATGAAAAACCCGAAGCCTATCAAAAACTGGAAGATTTAATTATCCGTAAGTTTTTGTAAAATGAAGAAATCCATCCTTTTTTTACTAAGCTTTTTCTCGTTTTCAACAGTACTTTATTCTCAGAACATTGATTATGTAAAATCCATGATTGATACGCTCGCCTCTCCTGCTTTTTATGGTAGGGGCTATGTGAATAATGGCGATAAAATTGCTTCAGCCTTTATTGTCAAGCAACTTAAAAAAGACAAGCTCTCTTTTTTTACCTCTGATGGATTACAGCAATTTCACTTAAATGTGAATACTTTTCCGGGGAAAATGGATTTTTCCATTAACGGTGAAATGAAAACACCGGGGATTGATTATCTGGTATTGCCCGAAGCCCCCACCCTAAGTAAAACCTGTCATGTGATGGTGTTAGATGAAAAAACACTGAGCACCCCTGAACTTGTTGAGAAGTTTAATAATAAGAATTTATCAAAGATGGCTTTGGTAGTAGATACCGGATTTAAAGATGTAAAGAATAAAAAACTGCTGGAATCACCTTTAATTATATTAGTAAAGGATAAGGGATTCACCTGGGATGTTTCCAATTTTCAGAGTAAAAGAAAATGTGCGGAAATGTTAATCACCCGAAATGCTTTACCTGAAAAGATTAAAAAAGTATCCCTAAATATAGAGGCCAGGCAACTGAACGATTACCAAACTCAGAATGTTGTGGGATACATACCTGGCAAAGTTTGTCCCGATTCTTTTCTGGTTTTTAGCGCACATTACGATCATTTGGGGGTAATGGGGAATAATGCATACTTTCCCGGAGCCAACGATAATGCCAGCGGCACAGCAATGTTACTCGATTTGGCAGCGCATTTTTCAAAACCTGAAAATCAGCCTGATTATACAATGGTATTTATCTTTTTTGCCGGCGAAGAAGCCGGTTTATTAGGTTCGGATTATTATACTGGTCATCCCCTATTCTCACTTAAAAAAATAAAATTTCTACTGAATATTGATATGGTAGGCACAGGTAGCGATGGAATAAAAGTTGTAAATGGCAGTGTTTTTAAACCCGAATTCGAAAGACTAAAAGCATTAAATGATAAAGGTGGCTACCTGAAAGCAGTCAGCCCAAGAGGCGAAGCAGCCAATAGCGACCATTATTTCTTTTATGAAAAAGGCGTTAAATGCTTTTTTATTTATACCCTGGGCAACGAGTATAAAGAATATCATTCAGTAAATGACAAAGCCGCTGGCTTACCTTTGACAAAATATTCCGAATTATTTCGTCTTATTTGCGATTTTTTTTCTTTTAAGTAAAAAAAATATTCATTCGGCTTTTTGCCGAATAATTATTATTGGTTAACAGTTCAAATTATCAAACTATTACCTGCAAATTGAATCACCATAAAGGCTATTATTTCTTAGACGAAAAGTAAAGAAATGTGGCCTTTTTTTGTTAAAATTGGGGGCTTGAAAAACTTTTTTCAAAAAATATTTTCATTTCGACCAAGTTTTTTATTTTTATTTACGTTTATATTAATAACCCTGAAAGTATGAGATCCGAATTTATATTCCCAAGATTCTCTCATACACATTATGTCTCCATAATTAAAACAGCCTTGTTCTCCTACAAGGTTGTTTTTTTTATGCCATAAACCCGCGTATAAAAAATTATTCTTCTTCTCCCCTCCTACTCATTATTTCTTTTTATACTTTTGTTATTTATTACAATTAATGAATGATTAATAATGGCTGACGAAACTCCCAAACAACAGATTCTGGTTCCTTACGACTTTTCTGAGGCCGCCGAAAATGCATTAATTTATGCCATCGAACTGGCTCGCTTGTTTAAATGCGAAGTTAGCATCGTTCATGCTATCAGCAAAAAGCATCGCGAAAAAAACAGAACAATAACCGAAATTGAATCCGAAGCCAAAAACAATCTTGTTACTCTGGCAAGCAATCTCATTTCAAAGCACAACCTGCTGGTAAATGTTTATGTTTTTCAGGATGAAATTCGGGCTATTATCCAGAAGGTTTATCACAAAATAAATGCAATAGCCATCATAGCCGGATTAAACAGTATCAAGAAAAAAAGCCATTATTTCACTTCAGGAAAACTTGTAACCGATTATCGCGACCTCAGAGTCCCTTTAATTATCGTTCACGATAGCATGCCGCGAAAAACCATCTATCAGAATATCATTTTACCGCTGGATTTTAATCGAGAATCTAAAGAAAAATCAGCCTGGGCCGGACATATCTCTACACTGAATCAATCAAAAGTTTCCATTTTGATTCGTGCTTATAAAGATTCCTATCTGTCGGCCTCCCTTCGTATCAATATAGTGTTGGTTGCAAAGTTGTACAAAAACCTTGAAGTGGATTACGAAGT
>CAYYQJ010000431.1:0-2192 GCA_964473775.1 uncultured Bacteroidales bacterium
CATTTTGGGCTAAAGCCCCTTTTATCAGGCTTATGACTAACCCCAGCCTTAAGGCTGGGGTTAATGATACATACCCTTTTATCCATGCTTATTTTTTACCACGGCCTTTAGGCCGTGGCAAATGATACATACCATCTAATGGGCTTTAGCCCAACTTAATAAACCCAATAAATTAAACCGAAAATTTATTATTTCTATGTTTCAGAAAATATTTAATTTTATGCAAAATTTCTGTCATGAGAAGAACCGAAATACTAAACAAAATCATTGCAATTATTTGCAAAATCGCTGGTATTGATAATTCTATTATTTCAAATAATACTACTTTCAGCGAGATTGGATTAAAAAACAAGGATATTTTGATCATTATTTTTGAAATAAAAAAGCAATTTGGAATTATCATTGAGTACGATAATTCGGATAAATTTTGTAATATCCCCAATGTGATGCAATTCGTTTGCGAAATAACCGAATGCCTGCTGGATGTAGCAGACATAAAACTTCCGGGTATGATAGAATCTGACGACGCTAATCATGAAACCGAAGCTGAACAACAGTCGGATATGCAATTTAATACTAAGGAAATGTTGGAGGCTTATCTTTTCAATCAGACAGGATATGTTGATAAAATACTGCTATCCGACGCCAAACAAAAGAATGTGGTGGATATAAATGATATCATTAAGCTCGATGCCGAAGGTTGTTATACCCAATTTTACTGGTTGGATGGCAATAAGATGATAGTCAGTAAAAACATCGGAAGTTTTTCGTATCTTCAGGAATATTTCAAGTATTGGAAGGTTCACAAAAGTCATGTAATTAATCCTGTTCATATTAAAGGATTCGACGCAAAAAATGTAACCATAAAGCTGTCGGAAGGTTTAACAGCAAAAGTAGGCGAGAGTCATTTGAAGGAAGTGCGTGCTTTTTTTAAGGCTTTAGATAAGAAACTAAGCAAACCTGACCCTGAAAAAGAAGCCTGATTTGCCAAAAAAAACGGGTTCGTTTAAAAAAAAGGGGGGGTCGTATATTTTCAGCTAAAGTTTTAAAACTTACTTATTAATTTTGCTTTCGCTTTTGCGGAGGCAGCTGTCTGGCAGTTGTGCCAAAAAAAAGCAAAACCGAATAAAACATATAAACTAAATTTTTTTAAAACTTAAAAATTGTAAACCTTATGAAAGAAATTAAAACCGCCGACGGAATCATTGTTCTTATGCTAAATCCAAAATACCCTGTTGATGAGCTTATATTTAGGGCATTAGCACAAATAACAAGCGGCTATACCCAATTGACAGGCATTCCAACCAAAGATGCAGATATGCATACCTTTGGATCCGATCTCAGTGATGAGTATTTTAAATTTAAAGCAGTACCACCTACCTCAACCAAGCAACTGGTGCAAATTTTAGCAAATGATTTATGCAGGGCTTATAATCCCAATGCATCCTTTGTTCAAAACGCGGCCCGCGAACTGGCAATTTCGTCAGGAAATGTTGAGGCTGGTGTTAATATGGTACTTACCTGTGGATTTTTACTGAAAGGAGCTGCAGAATTTCCACCTAAAACATTCGGAGTTATGCCTATGGGCAATGGCGAAGTGTGGGTTTTTACAAAAGCCGTAAACTATCGTGCAGGTTATATTCGTCAGTGGGGACCAACTAAAGCAATAGATGTTCCTCCGACAGAATTTATGGAATTAATATTCGGTATTGAAACCGAATTTATACTAACAGGTTTGCGTAGAGGGGGTATTTATGCCATGCGCGAAGCCAGCATATTGCCTATCAGCCGCAAGCCCGACAGCGCACCCGACGGCATCCTTGTTCAGGCTCCTGTAACAAAAACAAAAATTTCGGCCTCACATAAGCGCATTTATTCAGCTTGCGATGGGGTAGATACATCAAACTACGATTTTGGCAACTGGATTTATTTTGTTGTATTATAAAAAAATAATGTCCGGAAGCAAAACAGTTAAATTTTATTAATCAAAAAGCAAATAACAAATCTGGTTGTCAGGTTTGTTATTTGTTATTTGTGCATTGTTATTTAGAATAGGTTTTTTATAGGTGCTAAACGCAAACCTACAGGTGCTAAACGCAAACCTACAGGTGCTAAACGCAAACCTGCAAGTGCAAAGCGCAAACCTGCAAGTGCAAAGCGCAAACCTGCAAGTGCAAAGCGCAAACCTGCAA
>CAYYQJ010000431.1:2292-3608 GCA_964473775.1 uncultured Bacteroidales bacterium
GTGCAAAGCGCAAACCTATAGGTGCTAAACGCAAACCTGCTATCGCTAAACGCAAACCTTAAGGTAGTAAATTAAAACCTATTGGTTATAAATTAATTACTTTCTTAAAAGGCCATCTTAAAATGATAAGCAAAAATGAGCAGGAAACCACATTTCTGATTTCGGCGGCTTATTTTAGAGCATGGGAATACTATTTCACTTGAATCAAGTAAAAAAAGTTTGTGAAAAATAAAATTGGGATTTGATGATATGTGAAAATTGTTTTGTAGGTTTGCTGAAAATATTATGCAACATGAAAAGTCGAAAAAGTTCGGCAACCGGTTCAATCCGGACGCTTGCCGTAATAAATATAGTAGATATAGTCGTAATATGGCAACATAATCGTTATGCGTCATGCTTGGGCTACACTGCTAGCTCAAACTTTTATGCAAGAAATAAACAGTAATGACACACCGACAGTATAAAGAATGAAATATCTTACGCTCATATTTATTACCTGCTTGACAATTTGTTCTTGTTCGCATAAACCGACTGAAAATTCGACTTTCTCAGACACGACTTTATTAAATAAAAAAACGATTGTCCAAACGGATACTAATAAAGTCAAGATAAATACAGGCTTTCCATTTGGTTGTGCCGACCTTGCAAAGTATAAATATCCAAAATATTGGGAAGAAAACCACGAACATTACGGACAACTTAAAAGCCCTGAAGGAAAAGAGTTAGCAGACATTTCAACTTTACTGCATAAGATAAATAATGCAAAAACGATAAGCCCGCCAATCATTAAAAGCATTGAGTATTTAAATTTGAATGAAAAGTATAAGGACGATGCTTATTATTTTGATACGTTAGCCATAAAACAGATTGACAGTTGTATCTATCGGTTGCCAGACATCAGAGGTTATCAATGCTATTACTACCGCCAGCAAACAAAAAAGCAAAGTTATGGAGATTACGGAAGTTTGCTTATGCTTGACCCTACGACACAAATTGGCAAACTATTAACCCTATATTTTGAATACGGTGGCGACCAGAATGTAAAGTTGAGGTATTATTTTATTGACAAAGACACCATCCATATTTATGATGGCAATAGCGAATACGATGGTACTACTTTAACAGAAGCGTTTAAAATAACAGTAGCAGAAACAAAGGAAATAGTAATTAAAGAAGTAAAATAATGACCCTAAAAACAAATTTAACAATTATCGCTTCACTAATAACCTTTGTTTCTTACGGACAAATAACATATAAATTCATGGAAGACCAGATCGGAAGAGCGTCGTGTAGGGAAAGAGTGTTCAGAGCCGTGT
>CAYYQJ010000432.1:0-3589 GCA_964473775.1 uncultured Bacteroidales bacterium
AACTCATTATAACGCATACAAGCCGTTCCTAAATCCTGAGTCATATAAACGGAGGTACCATCCGAACGAAGCAAGAGTTTTTCGTCAAGCCCTTCATCAGTCAAATCAATCCAAATAGAACTATCGGTTTTCTTTGTAAAAACTCCTTTTGCAACTCCTTCCTGAACGATATCTTTTCCCAACAGATAGGTGTCCGATTCGTAATAAATTTTATCAAAACTCACACCAAGGTCGGCATAGGTTATAGTAAAACCTTTATAAACCCATGCATTCATGGTTTTCCATAAAGAAATTACATCGGCATTGCCCTGCTCCCATTGCTGCAACATATTCTGAGCTTCCAATATAAGAGGTGCATTTTTGGCAGTATCATCTTTATCCATACCTCCGGCAACAAGCTCCTCAATTTGCACTTTATAATGCTTATCAAACTCCACATAATATTTACCCACAAGTTTGTCGCCTTTCATCCCTGAGGTTTCAGGGGTTTCGCCCCTCCCCCATTTTTGCCAGGCCAACATAGATTTGCAAATATGAATGCCACGGTCGTTCACCAGATTTACTTTTATTACCTTGCGGCCATTGGCAGCCAGAATTCTCGACAAAGATTCTCCTAGCAGATTATTGCGTATATGTCCCAAATGCAATGGTTTGTTGGTATTTGGCGAAGAAAACTCAATAATCCAGGGTGATTGATTTGAATCTATAGTAGTTTTGCCAAAATCTGATTTTATAAAATTATCCGAAAGAAAAGCCGTCCAGTATTCATTTTTAATTCTGATGTTTAAGAAGCCTTTCACCACACTATAATTCTCTACTAATGGAAAGCTTTGCTGAATGGCTTCACCTATTTCGGTAGCCGTGCTTTCAGGAGACTTTTTAGAAAATCTCACCAGAGGAAACACCATAATTGTATAATCAGCCGATTTGCGAAACTGAAGATTTGTTTTCTGAACATTGATAATACTAGAGTCAACCTCCTGCGAATAAAGCTTTTTAATTGCTGCTACTGTCTGATCAATCAGTGCATTTTCTATCATAATGGTATTTTTTGCAAATTTAGTAATAAACCTTAATTTTAACAGTAAAGATTTTTAGGTAGCCACAGAATTTATAGAGTTTTACAGATATGTAATGCTATAAAATGTTATTGCGCATAATAGTTAGGTAAAAACCGGCAAAAAGTCGGAATCCTGAGCCCACGAGATGCATTCTCATTGGCACGAGATTCAATCTCATTGGCACGACATGCCATCAAGGTAGGAAAAAGTGTATTTTTCGGGTATTAAATACCAATCTCGTTGGCACGAAAAACGAACCAGGAACCAATTATTGCATTTCATGGTCATGAGATTGGTATCCGGTCAGCTTGGGTTTAGGTATTATGCCCATGAGATTAAATCTTGTGGCAATAAGATTAAATCCCGTGGCCATGAGTTTGTTTTTGGTTGCCATGAGAATGAATATTGTGACCATGAGATTAGTTTCTGTTGACAGCGTAATGAACATCACATGAACATGAAATTCTTAATATCTTCTAAATCAATGCTACTTACCAGGCTTTTCCATCGAAGATGTCCTTTGAATTTTTTCTTTGTCCAATTCCCTCTTCAATCAAATCCATTTTGTCATTCAATTTATATGGACAACCAATTACAATTAACCAATAATTACATATCATTGTCACTTTCCCATTAAGCATTCACTATCTTCATCAATCTGATGCTATTTCCAATCCTAATTCTGGATTGAGCTTCATTTTTCTGATTTTTTTCATTTCATACAAAAAAAGTTTTAAAGTAAAAAATGATATTATCAAGCTTGTCGCCACAGGATTATATTAATTGGGCGAAACACGACCCAATAAAAATTTTTATCTAAAATTCGGAGGTAATACTTAAAGTAATATCTTTGCCAACAGATTTCATCCAAAAAAAAACATATATGAATCCAAAAAAAGTTATTATCATCGGTGCAGCAGGTAGAGATTTCCATAATTTCAACACCTACTTCAGAGGCAATGCCACATTTAATGTATTGGCCTTCACCGCAGCTCAGATTCCCGATATCGCGGGAAGAAAGTATCCAAAAGAATTAGCAGGGGATTTGTATCCTGAAGGAATTCCTATTTACCTGGAAAGTGATCTTCCAAAACTGATCAAAGATTTAGGTGCAGACATCTGCGTATTTGCATACAGCGATGTTCCTTACCAAAGAGTAATGGGCGTTAGCGCTATCGTTAATGCTGCCGGAGCTGATTTTATGCTTCTCGGACCTAAAGAAACTCAGGTAAAAAGTACCAAACCGGTTATTTCAGTTTGCGCTGTAAGAACAGGTTGCGGAAAAAGCCAAACCTCTCGCAGGGTTATCGAAATCCTGATGGAACAAGATCTTAAGGTGGTTGCTATTCGCCATCCAATGCCTTACGGTGACCTGAATGCTCAGAAAGTTCAGCGTTTTGCTACCGTAGAAGATTTAAAAAAACACAAATGCACCATCGAAGAAATGGAAGAATACGAACCACATGTAGTTCGCGGAAACGTGATTTATGCTGGTGTTGATTATGAAGCCATCGTTCGCGAAGCAGAAAAAGAAGCCGACGTTATCCTTTGGGATGGCGGAAACAACGACTTTTCTTTCTACAAAGCCGATTTAAGCATTACTGTTGTTGACCCACATCGTCCAGGACACGAATTATCTTATTATCCTGGCGAAGTATCATTGCGTATGGCTGATGCAGTTGTTATCAATAAAATGGATAGCGCATCACCAGAAAACATTCAAATCGTTCGCGAAAGTATTGCCAAAGTAAATCCGAATGCTATCGTTATCGACGGAGCTTCTCCACTTACTGTTGACAAACCAGAACTGATTAAAGGTAAAAGAGTTTTAGTTGTTGAAGATGGTCCAACCCTTACACACGGGGAAATGAAAATTGGTGCAGGAACCGTTGCCGCTATGAAATTTGGTGCAGCCGAACTGGTTGACCCTCGTCCTTATGCAGTAGGCAAACTGGCTGAAACTTTCAAAATCTATCCAAACATTGGTACTTTATTACCAGCTATGGGTTATGGCGAACAACAAATTGCCGATCTTGAAAAAACTATTGCCAACACACCTTGTGATGCAGTGGTTATTGCTACTCCAATTGATCTGAAGCGTATTGTTAAAATTGACAAACCATCAGTTAAAGTGGGTTACGACTTACAGGAAATTGGTCGTCCTGACCTATTTGATGTTGTTTATGATTTCCTCAAACAACACAATCTGGCTAAAACAACCAACTGCTCCTGCAGTAAATAATTTTAAAAAAGGCGGCTTTTTAGTCGCCTTTTTTTTTTGCGCAATTGTAAAATTTGTATCTTTGAATCTCAGAAAAATCGAAAACCCAATAATAATAATAAAATGAAAAACAGAAGTTTAATTTCAATTGATGATTTCACCAAGGAGGATTATTTTTCCGTTCTTGACACTGCTGCTAAGTTTGAGGAAAATCATGTTCAGCACATTCTCGATGGAAAAGTAATTGCAACTCTATTTTTTGAGATCGGAAGAGCGTCGTGTAGGGAAAGAGTGTTCAGAGCCGTGT
>CAYYQJ010000433.1:0-3588 GCA_964473775.1 uncultured Bacteroidales bacterium
ATCACTGCCCATGCATACAGAATTGGATGAAGAACAATTAAATTACATCACCTCCTCAGTGCTTGAGTTTTTAAATAAATAGTAAACAATAATTTTGGGGGTTATGGAAAATTTATATTTCGTTCACGAATCAGCCATCATCGACCAAGGTTGTAAGATTGGAGCCGGAACCAAAATCTGGCATTTTACACATATCATGCCTCGTTGTGAGATAGGAAATAATTGCAATATAGGACAAAATGTGGTGGTTTCGCCCGAAGTGATTCTGGGGAATAATGTAAAAATTCAAAACAACGTTTCGCTATATACCGGAGTGATTTGCGAAGATGATGTTTTTTTAGGTCCTTCTATGGTTTTCACCAATATCATCAACCCACGAAGCGCCATAATCCGCAAAGACCAATACGTAAAAACTATAGTTAGAAAAGGAGCTTCAATTGGAGCCAATGCAACCATAGTTTGTGGTCATGATATTGGCGAATATGCTTTTATTGGTGCAGGAGCAGTGGTTACCAAAGAAGTTCCAGCTTATGCTTTGGTGGTAGGAAATCCTGCAAAACAAATCGGCTGGATTAGTGAATACGGACACAGACTTGATTTTAACTCGGAAGGAATAGCTGTTTGCGAAGAAAGTCAGGAAAAATATAAATTTGCTGATGGAAAAGTTTCTAAAATCGTTTAAAACGAGAGTTCTTTTTATCCCTGTAGTTTTGGTTATATTCATGTATTTAACTAGTGCATGTAATAAATCAGGTTGCGACGATTGTTTGTATCAGAAACAGGAATTTTGCAAAGCCCTTTCTGATGTGCAATGTAACAGTGTTTATTTAACCAACAACATCGACCAACTTACCAGGGCTTGTGGCAAAGATGAAGCCACTTCTTTTATTTCAATAACCACGGCAAGCTGCTCTCAGGGCACCTTAACCTGCCCACAATGTGAATAATAATATTGATTATGAATAAAATAATTTCGGAAAAAGAAAAAGTAAAATTTGCAGTTATCGGCTGCGGACATATTGGTAAACGCCATGCCGAAATGATAGTTAAAAATCCCGAAGCCGAATTAGTAGCTCTTTGTGATATCAAACCACAAAAAGCACTGGGTATCGAAGCCTACAATGTTCCATTTTATAATAATATAGATGATTTGTTGAGTTCCTGTCTGGATTTTCAGGTAGTGAATGTTTGTACTCCAAATGGTTTGCACGTAGAACATACATTCAAAGCCTTGAGTGCTTTTAAAAATGTGGTTTGCGAAAAGCCTATGGGATTGACAAAAGCTTCAGTGGAACAGGTAATTTATAAATCATTGCAGGTTTCGAAACGATTGTTTCTGGTGATGCAGAATCGTTATTCACCTCCTTCGGAATGGATAAAAGAAGTGATTGATAACAAGTTGTTGGGAGAAATTTATCTGGTTCAGTTGAACTGTTATTGGAACCGCGATGATCGTTATTATAAGAAAGATGATTGGAAAGGCAAACAAGACCTCGATGGTGGTACATTGTTTACTCAGTTTTCGCATTTTATCGACATTATGTATTGGCTTTTTGGCGACATTACCGATATTCAGGGTGTATTTGCCGACAACAACCATAAAGACCTGACTGATTTTGAAGATTCGGGTTTTGTAAACTTTAAATTTATTAATGGCGGCATAGGATGCCTGAATTATTCAACCTCTGTTTGGAATAAAAATCTGGAAAGCAGTATAACTATCATTGGCGAGAATGGAAGTATAAAACTGGGTGGCCAGTATATGAATGAGGTGGAGTATTGTCATATAAAAGATTATACAATGCCTGAGCTTGCAGCAGCTAATCCGGCAAATGATTATGGTGCTTATAAAGGCTCGGCGGCCAACCATCATTATGTTATAGAAAATGTGGTTGATACATTGAAAGGCCGCACCACCATTTCAACCAATGCCCTCGAAGGACTAAAAATTGTAGAAATCATTGAACGGATATATGCAGTCCGGGATTTGAAATTTAATAAATAACTAAAAAAAGAACTTATGAATCTCTATGAACAACTATTAGCCAAACAAACAAAATTATCTGTTATTGGTTTAGGGTATGTTGGACTACCCATTGCTCTCGAATTTGCTAAAAAAATTAAAGTAATCGGATTTGATATTAAAGAAGATCGCGTTGAGTTGATGAAAAAAAACATCGACCCAAGCGAAGAACTGCCTTCATCAGCTTTTGATGGTTGCGATATATACTTTACACACAAACAGGAAGAATTAAAAGAAGCAACTTTTCATATTGTTGCAGTGCCTACCCCTATTGACAATCATAATTTACCTGATTTGCATCCTTTGCTGTCTGCAACCCGCACCGTTGCAAAAATCCTTAAAAAAGGCGATTATGTGGTTTACGAATCAACCGTTTATCCTGGTTGTACTGAAGAAGATTGTATTCCCATTCTGGAAGAAATTTCAGGTTTAAAATTCATTCAGGATTTTAAAGTAGGATTTTCGCCCGAACGAATCAATCCCGGCGACAAAGAACATACCATTACTACTATTACAAAAGTTGTTTCAGGATGCGACGACGAATCTCTTGATATTGTAGCAAAGGTTTACGAATTGGTAGTAAAAGCTGGAGTTCACCGTGCTTCTTCAATTAAGGTAGCCGAATCGGCAAAGATTATCGAAAACACCCAACGCGATGTAAACATTGCATTGATGAACGAATTATCCATCATTTTCAACCGCATGGGTATTAATACTTATGAAGTGTTGGAAGCTGCCGGAACCAAATGGAATTTCTTAAAATTCTTCCCCGGTCTCGTAGGTGGACATTGTATTGGAGTTGACCCATATTATCTAACTTACAAAGCCAAAGAATTCCGTTATCACGCTCAGATTATCAATTCTGGTCGTTTTGTAAATGATTCTATGGGATTTTATGTTGCCAAACAAACCGTGAAAAAAATAATTGCTACAGGTAAAAACGTATTGGCATCGCGGGTTTTGGTAATGGGAACCACTTTTAAAGAAAATGTAAGCGATATCCGCAATTCAAGAGTTGCTGATGTTATCAGCGAATTAAAAACTTACGGCCTTAATGTTGATGTTGTTGACCCTTATGCAAGTCCTAAAGAAGTAAAACACGAATACGGATTTGATATGATTGAAAAACCTTCAGGAAAATATGATGCAATCATTGTTGCTGTTTCACACAACGAATACGCTAAACTAACCGAAGCAGATTTTATAGCCATGGCTGCTGATAAATGCATTTTGGTTGATATTAAAGGTGTTTTCCGTTCGAAAATCAAAGAATTAACTTACTGGAGTCTGTAGGTTCCTATGAAAATTCTGGTTACCGGAGGAGTAGGTTTTATTGGTTCGCACACCGTTGTAGAATTGCAGCAATGCGGTTTTGAGGTGGTGATTGCTGATAATTTATCCAATTCATTCGAAAGGGTGGTTGATGCCATTCAACAAATCACCGGCATAAGACCCGCGTTTGAAAATGTTGATTTGGCTGATATCAAACAAACCGAAAACCTGTTTAAAAAACATCCCGATATAACCGGCGTTATTCATTTTGCAGCTTACAAAGCCGTGGGCGA
>CAYYQJ010000434.1:0-3579 GCA_964473775.1 uncultured Bacteroidales bacterium
GATAGCAATTGCCTAAAAGAAAAGAGAGAGTACTCGACTCCTGAGATTACAGAAATTAAAATTGATAATGAAATTTCTCTGGTTATGATGTCTGCTAATCCTGGCGGAGACCCAACAGAATCTGTTCCTGATAATTTTAATTTAAACCCTTTTAAAATATTTAAACTTTAATTTGGGTTTATGATTATTTGAATAAAGTACTTTTATGAAATAGTCAAATCTTGAAAAAAAGAAGAGTCTCCAAATCGGAGACTCTTCTTTTTTATTTCAGTTCAATTCTTGTCTTATTTGCAATACTTTGCTAAAATCGCTTCCGCTTTTGTATTCCCTAGTTCCTGAGCTTTTATCCAGTCATCACAAGAAGTCTTATCATTCAGATGATATTTGGAATTTCCTCTGTTAAGATACGTGCCAGCATCATTTGGACTTAATTTAGTGGCCTGTGTATAATCCTCGATTGAACCTGCAAAATCATTCATTGCAGCTTTTGCATTCCCCCGGTTTTTATAGGCATTGGCATTATTGGGGTCCTCTGAAATCGCTTTATTAAACAGTTCAATGGCTGCTTTAAAATCATTTTCTTTTGCCTTTAACAGTCCCTGATCAACCAAAGCCATTGAATTGTTTTCTTTAGGAGTAGAATTTTTGTTTGATTTTACTATAGCAGTAATCATTGATTCTGCTAGTGATAAAGCTTTTAGAGCATCTTTATAATCAGGTTGAATCTGTAGAGATTTTTTAAGATACCCTATTGACTCCGGAAAATCATTCTGTTTATAATAAAACACTCCAAGTTTGTAGTAGGGTATAGCATTAGTAGAGTCAGTTTTTAAGCATAATTTATAGTCATTTAGGGCAGAATCTTTTTGATTAAGCTCTGCTTCCAGATCGGCTTTGTTTAATAAGGCATCGGTATTTTTATTCCATTTATAAAAGGCAATTCGGTAATCGATCAATGCGTTATCATATTTTTTTAAATAGTAGTAAGCGTTTCCGCGATTGTTATAGGCTTGAGAGAAATCGGGAGATAATGTGATGAGGGTTGAGAAGTTTACTATAGCTTCATCATATTTTTTCAGGTTGGTGTTAATAAGTCCTAAATTGTTAAAAATCATGGGATCCTTATCATTTAACTGAAGAGCTTTGTTGTAATATTCAAAAGCTTTTTCGTTATTATTTTCAGCCAAATAATAATTTCCAACACCAAAATAGGCGTAGTAATTATCGGGTTGTTTTTCCACAACATTAGTCCAGAATGTAAGGGAATTGCTCCAAACACTAATTCTTTCTCGTGAATAAACTGAATAAACCGTAAACAAAGAAAAAAGAAAGACCATTAAGATTGGCCGGAATTTCTTTACATTTTCTAAGTTAAATCCATAATCAATCAGAAAACCGATTAAAATAAACAAGCCGAAATAGGAAAGATAAGAATAGCGGTCGGCAGTTATTAATCTTCCTTCTATTGGAATTATATGGGATACCATAAATATCGTCAGAAAGAAAAAACCAAATCCGAAAACAATAAGCTTTCTTTGAGATTTATATTTATACACAAGGAAGATAATTATTGCAAACACAATAATCAACGGAGCAAAAGTAACATAATAAACCATTGGTAAACTGTTGTTCATCTTCTGCGGATATGGATGCATTGCAGAAAGATTAAAAGGGAACAAACATTGGTATAGATAAAAAATTGTTGAATAACAATACAGGAATATTCTATCAAAAAAACTAAAACTTGCCTGAAATAGTACAGCAGATTTTGGACTATTATACATTGAAATAAAAAAAACATGAATCGTTATAATGGTGTATTGAAATCCTTTGATGACCCAGAAGATTACGTAAGGCATTACAAAAACCAATGTTATAAGATAACTACAAATTGCAATGATTTTGTTTTTCAATGCTGCTGCTTTTCTAAAAATCAAATACTCGTTTGCCAATTTAATAAAACGAGCTTTTAAATCATTCTTTTTAATAAGGGAAAGAATTGCATTCGTTGCAAAGTTATTGGTAAACAAAATTAAAATTATTACCGATTGATAAGTTTTATCATCACCAAACTGTAAGTATTGGGTTATAAAAACGACGATCTTTTCGTAAACAGATAAAACTGTCAGCTTTCGTCCATAATAGTAATCAATAAGAAACAATACAAAAGGCAGCACCAATGCCTGAACTTTAGAGACTGAGGATAACCATCCGAAAAGAACAACTAAAAGTATGAGATAAGTTTTTCTTTCTTTTCCATTTATATATTGAATGTAGGAGAGCGTAGAAATTAAAAAGAAGAGTGTATAGAAAAGGTCCTTTCGCTGCATTACCCAGGCAACACTCTCAACCCTTGTGGGGAATAAGGCAAACATAGTAGCAGTAAGGAGAGAAACCAGATTGTTTTTCGAAAGTTTTTTTGCCAATAAAAATACCAGCAGGCTATTTGCAATATGAATCACAACATTCACCAGGTGAAAATAGAACGGATTCGTACCTGTATATTTCATTTGCAGGGCGATACTATTCAGCGGTAAGGCAATAAATCTGTCTTGATGATATACAGCCACAATATTTTGCCACGAAAAATTCTTCAATAAGGCGTTTCTTGTAATGTATTCATAGTCATCCCAGTCGATGAGGCCATTGAAAAGCGACGGGTAATAAATTATCGCAATAACAATCATCAAAACAGCCAAGAACAAAAAGGAATTCTTATCTGAAATGAAAAACTTGTCAAGTAGGTTTCCCTTTTTAGTTTTTACTGACATCTGTATTCTTTATTTCCTGAATATTAATTTACAATACTATAAAAAATCGTAATTTCGGGTACACATTAATTCGTGTGTGTTCAATAATAATTAAGCAAAAATAGAAAATATTTGTAAAAATGTGGCTTTAAATTTTTATCAGTCCCATTTTAATCATGCAATATACCTCTCTGAATTTCTCAATTATCAAACCTCTGTATCGCTTCTGTCCGATAAATTTCATAGCTTTGCATTTCTTAATAAATACAGCTAAAACTAAAAATCGGACCTCATTTTTAATATCCATATGAATTTCCTTACTGTTGAAAATCTTACCAAAACTTACGGCGAAAAACTACTTTTCGAAAACATCACATTCGGTGTAGATAAAGGACAAAAAGTTGCCTTGATTGCCCGCAACGGGACTGGTAAAACAACCTTGTTAAATATCATCACAGGCACTGAAATTCCTGATGGTGGAAAAGTAGTGTTGCGTAATGACATCCGTTTGACTTATCTTCCACAAAATCCAATATTCTCTGATAAATTGTCGGTTATTGATGCCATTCTTCATTCTGAAAACGAATTTATTTTGGCAATAAAAAATTATGAAGCCATACTTGATGAGATTCATAAGCATAATCTTTTGGGTCAGTCACATGAGGATGTCAATGTAAAACTGCAGGAAGCAATTCATAAAATGGACAGCCTGAATGCTTGGGATTTTGAATCCAGAATCAAAGAAGTCTTATCCAGATTGAAGATTACGGATATCAATCAACCCGAGATCGGAAGAGCGTCGTGTAGGGAAAGAGTGTTCAGAGCCGTG
>CAYYQJ010000435.1:0-3567 GCA_964473775.1 uncultured Bacteroidales bacterium
CACGGCTCTGAACACTCTTTCCCTACACGACGCTCTTCCGATCTACCTCTTGAAAGGGTTAAACTCTGTGCCATAACACTAAAACATGTAAGTACAACAAGTGCGGAAATAAGTAAGATTCTTTTCATAACAGTAGTTTTATTGATAAAATAATAACAATAATTTTGATTTTTTAGTGTGTATTTAGCAGCAAAAATAGTACTAAATTTCCGCTTTTCGCAAAATTTAAGATAATTTAACTACAATTTGCACAACATTTGCCTGCTTTTTGATTCAATATTGTACTTTTGTAAAATCATTAATACACCAATTATGAAAACTATTTCGATTGCTTTATCCTTAATCTTTTTAGGTTCAGTATTTTGCTTTGCTCAGGAAACGGGCAATAAAGTCTTGGGATTAAAAAAAATCCCTGCCGCTGAAGTAAAAACCTTAGATGGTAAAACTTTTAACACTGCCGATATCAACAACGACGGCAAACCCATCATCATCAGTTTTTGGGCCACATGGTGCAAACCTTGTGTAGCCGAACTCACCACCATAGCCGAAGTATATGCCGATTGGCAAAAAGAAACCGGCGTTAAACTCATTGCCGTTTCTATCGACGATTCCAAAACCTCCGGAAACGTAAAACCATTAATCAATGGAAAAGAATGGGATTATCAGGTATTGCTCGACATCAACAGCGATTTCAAACGTGCCATGAATGTAAACCTCGTTCCTCACACCTTCGTCATCAATGGCAAAGGCGAAATCGTATGGCAACATACCTCCTTCTCTCAGGGCAGCGAACTCAAACTCCTCGAAATCGTTAAAAAAGTAGCCAAAGGCGAAGCCGTCGATTCCGAATAACTTTTATTCTAAATTTCCTGACAAACATGAAACACAGATATTATTTTTTGTTTGTAATCACTTTCTTATTCCTTGCACTAACCAATCAGGTTCAGGCACAGCAGGGATTCGAGAAGTTTTTACAAAACAGCCAGATCAGCGGCAACTTCGAATTCGATGGAATGTATTACAACAAAGATTCTTTAATTGGTGCCGCCGATGTTCCTCAGAAAGTGCTGATGAATTGTTTCGCAAACATCAATTATGTATATGGCCCCTTCTCTGCAGGCCTCCGTTTCGAAAACTATCTGTATGCCCTTCAGGGTTACGACCCACGTTATAAAGGCATAGGTGTCCCCTACCGTTATGTTTCTTTCGAAAAAGACAAATTCTCCATCACCGTCGGAAACTCCTACGACCAGTTCGGTTCAGGATTAATCTATCGTGCATGGCAGGATTTCAGTCTCGGTTACGATAATTCTTTAGACGGAATCAACGTAAAGGTAAAACCCGCTAAAGGCATTACCTTGAAAGGCATCTGGGGCTATCAGCGTTTCTATTTTTCTCACAGTCCAGGTGTAATCCGTGGGGCCGATGCCGATTTGGCCATCAACGAAATGTTCACCAAGCTCAACGATAAAAATCTGCGCGTCACCATAGGCGGAAGCTTTGTAAGCAAATATCAGGATGCCTCCGACCCCGTTTATATTCTGCCAAAAAACGTAGGTTCCTACGCAGGTAGGGCCAATATCGTTTTTAAAAACTTCAGCATCTCAGGCGAATATGCTCATAAAATCAACGACCCCTCTTCTATCAACAATCGCATCTACAAACCCGGCAACGCCACCTACATTCAGGCTACTTATGCCAAAAAAGGCATGGGATTTTTTCTCTCAGCCATACGAACCGACAACATGAGCTACAAAACCGACCGCGATGCCAGCCTCAACGACCTAAACATTAACTACATCCCTTCTGTTGCCAAGCAAACCACCTACAGTTTAGCGGCAATATACCCTTATTCCACACAACCCAACGGCGAATTTGGTGTTCAGGCACAAACCAATTTCTCTTTCAAAAAGAAATCCAAGCTCGGCGGAAAATTCGGAACCTATTTTTCTCTCACCTATTCACAATATAATGCCATTGGCAAAGAAAAAATTGATGAGCTCACTCCTCTCGATTCTACCGGAACCTTAGGCTATAAAGCCGATTTCTTTAAAATCTCCAAACAAGTCAATTATCAGAATTTCAACCTCGAGTTCACCAAAAAGATTAATAAGTCATTCAAAATGATTCTCAGTTATTTCTACATAATGTACAATGCCAAGGTGATCGAAGGCCACGATATCCCCAACATCTGCTCTCATATCGGCATTGCCGACCTTACCTTTGGCATCAACGACAAACACTCCATACGAACCGAGCTTGAATATCTTTATACCAAACAAGGCGAAGGCTCGTGGATGTATGCATTGGTTGAATACACCCTCGCCCCCAAATGGTTTTTCTCTGTCAGCGACGAATACAACTATGGCAATCCCGAAGCCGACAAACAATTGCATTATTACGGAGTTGCCGCTGCTTATGCCATTGGTTCCACCCGCGTTGCTTTAAACTATGGCCGTCAGCGTGCAGGCATTTTTTGCGTAGGCGGCGTGTGCCGTTATGTTCCTGCTGCCAACGGACTGACACTTACATTAACCAGCAGTTTTTAATACAAACATCCCATGAAAAGATTAATAATTTACGTAACCCTGGTAACAATCATAGGCATTGCAGGCTTTATCATTTCCTGCGACAAGATAAAAGGACCTTACATGCGCCCGGTAGATGTGAGCGATTGCCCTGTCCCCACCTTTCCTGCCATCACCAACCCTCAAAAAACGGTTTTGATAGAAGAATTTACAGGCCACAAATGCGTGTATTGCCCCACAGGTGCCGATTATCTACATCAAATCCAGCAACAATCCTATGGCAACCGCGTAGTTGTACTGGCCATACATGCCAGCGGACTGGCCGACCCTGATGGTTCAGGAAACTACACCCTGGATTTGCGTTCAGAAGGTCATGGCGAAGAGCTTTATTCCTATTTTATGATTCCTGCCGAGCCCCGTGCCATGTTTAACCGCGAGAAACTCGACGGTACCAACATAAACTATGGTTCGTCCGACACCTGGCAGGCAAAAGCCGTTCAGGTTTTGAGCGAAACCCCTACCATCTATATGCAGATGATCAACAATTACGATTCGGCTACCCGCAAACTCTGCTCGCATATCAAAACCACCTTCTTAACTCCCAATTCTCAGAACCTCAAAATTGCTTTGTGGATATCCGAAGACAGCATCATTGGCTATCAGTTCAATAACAACTCCGCCATCGGCACCACCCCCGAAATCACTAACTATGTGTTTATGGATGTGATGCGCGATGAGTTTGTTGGCACATTTGGCGAAACATTCAGCTCCGGCAACGTGGCTAAGGATTCGGCGGTGATACGTACCTATAAAAAAGTATTGCCCCCAGCCTGGAAAGACAAGCATTGCAAGGTGGTTGCTTATGTGTATGATGTGGACACACAGGTTATTTTGCAGGTGGTTGAGGGGAAGGTGATAGAGTAACAGTAACCCACTTTCTCCCTATTCCTATTCCCTAATAAATATTACCTATTAAATATAAAATATCAGTATTGACCGATAAAACCAGATTTTGCTTAATCTGTGATTTTATCTTACA
>CAYYQJ010000436.1:0-3559 GCA_964473775.1 uncultured Bacteroidales bacterium
ACACGGCTCTGAACACTCTTTCCCTACACGACGCTCTTCCGATCTCCTGTTACTGAATTTCCTAAGGTTCCTGTCCATCCATTAAAACTATCCTCAAAACCCAGATTTGTACAAGGTGGCTGAACCGTTGGAGCAAATACACAAATATTAAAATCAGCACCTGCACCGCCACCAGCTTGCCAATACCTTATATAAACAGTTGAACCGGGAGTAAGTGATGAATTATCAATAAAAGGATCTAAATTGGTACCATTATCAGCAGAACATTGAATTTCTGTTAAAGCACCGCATGCTCCGGAATAAATAGACATGCTGCCATCAGCACTACTATTAGAAGCCATCGTGCTGAATACAAGGTGTCCCGAAGCAGGAACGACCACCTGAAACCAAACATCACCTCCTGTATAACCCCCACAAGAAGGAGTAATTTCTCCTGTTGAAGCCGTTGCCGATACGGTAGTAAATGTTGACATACTACAGCAAGAGCCAGCAGTAAGTAATGCAGCAGTTGAACAATCATCATTTGCCGGTTGGGCAAATATTTGTATTGAAACAAAAAGAGCAATCAGAAAAACATAAACTTTTTTGAGTTCAATTCTGTTTGAGGATGAAATAGATGTATAATTCATGGTTGGGTATTATTTCTGGTTTTTGAAATTTTTATATTTGTTCTAAGTAATGCAAATTGAATCCCTTGTCATTTAATAACTACAGATTAAAATCATTTACAAAGAAAAACAATTTTATAATGTAGAACTTGAAAAATGATTTAATTTTTAAAATCTTTATAATGACAAACTTATTAATAGAAAGGTTGCCTGCGTATTAAAAAGTTTTTTTGTTTATCTACGGTATTGATAATAAAACCAAAAAAATAAAAACATCAAACGCTCTCAGAAAAATACGCTCCCATCATAGAACTTGAAAACATTAACGATAATAAGACTATAACTTATTACTATTCATCATTTAATATTTCCAGATATCCTGAGCACATCATTGGTTTTCCTACATTTTAACTTTTACGAATCATTTTTTTTTATTAATCTTACTTTAAAATACTTTCAAATATTACCTTTACAAAAAAAAGAAATCCATGCAAAAAGAAATTCAGATACAAATTCCTGTAGATATAATTAACAATACCAACGAAATAAAAAGATTGGCTTGCCGAAAACATGGGTTCAAATTGAACGATGTCAATCATATTGAAATATTAAAACGCTCTGTTGATGCCCGACAGAAAACAATTAAATTTAATCTTTACCTGAAAGTATATCTCAACGAAGATTTTGAAGATTTGCCTATAAACCTTCCTCATTATAAAGATGTTTCTAATTCGCGCCCAGTTTTTATAGTTGGGGCCGGTCCTGCAGGATTATTTGCGGCCCTACGTTGCCTGGAAAAAGGCATCAAGCCCATCATTCTCGAACGTGGAAAAGATGTCCGTTCGCGGGTGGACGATTTAAAAGAACTCAATATAAACCATTTGGTTAACGAAGATTCGAATTATTGTTTTGGAGAAGGTGGAGCCGGAACTTATTCTGACGGGAAATTATATACCCGTTCGAAAAAACGAGGCGATGTGGACAAAATAATTCAGATACTGGTGGGGTTTGGAGCAGATAAAGACATTATGGTTGATGCGCATCCTCATATTGGTACCAACAAATTGCCCGGAATTATTAAAAATATCCGCGAATGCATTATTGAACATGGTGGCGAAATTCATTTCAACAGCCGTATAAACGATATTCTGGTAAAAAACAACAGCATAGTTGGAGTAAGCACTGTTTCTGGTGAGCATTATGATGCTGATACATTAATTCTAGCAACCGGACATTCGGCACGTGATATCTATGAATTATTGTATGAAAAAGGAATTCTGATTGAGCTAAAACCTTTTGCCATTGGGGTAAGAGTTGAACATCAGCAAAGTTTGATTGACAGCATTCAATACAAGCGTCCCAATCGGGGAGAGTTTCTTCCTCCTGCTGCATATAATCTGGTGAAGCAGATAAATGGTCGCGGAGTTTATACTTTTTGCATGTGTCCCGGGGGTGCAATTGCTCCTTGTGCAACAAAACCAGGCGAAGTGGTTACCAATGGATGGTCGCCCTCCCGACGCGATTTTCCTACGGCCAATTCAGGAATAGTTGTGGAGTTAAGGCCTGAAGATTTTCAACCTTATGATAAAAAAGGACCACTTGCCGCTATGGAGTTTCAAAAAAGCATAGAACAAAAAGCCTGGCTGGAAGCGGGTAAAACACAAAAAGTTCCTGCACAAAGGCTGATGGATTTTATAGCAGGAAAACAATCTGCGCAATTGCATGATACTTCTTATAAACCAGGCATTGAATCAGTGGAATTGAAATCTGTTTTTCCTGGATTTATTTATGAAACTTTGCAGGCCGGTTTTGCCCAATTTGGAGAATCGATGAAAGGATTTCTCACAAACGAAGCCATATTGCATGCCCCTGAATCACGAACCTCATCTCCTGTTCGTATACCGAGAAATCCTGAAACTATGGAGCATACAGAAATAAAAGGCTTATATCCCTGTGGCGAAGGTGCAGGCTATGCCGGCGGCATCATTTCTGCGGCCATTGATGGCGAAAAGTGTGTTGAAATGATATCAAATAAATCAGTCAAGTAGTAAAATTTCAATTGCTTCCGCTTAATTCCCTATCCCAATATCACTTCAAAAATATAATGAGAATCCTTTTCAGGATTTAAATTATAAACCATCACTTGCTTGTAAGTGAAATCAGGAAATATCTCTTTTGCAGGCAATTCTATGATGGTTCCGGCTTTGGCACAGTAGGTAGAATTAATATCGGGAAAGTGCATTTTACCATTTGCAATAAGAAAAAAGTATAAATCAGCTAAACCATCAACAGTGATTTTTATACGGTCGGTTTCTTTAAATTGATGACGACAAACCTTTACATGTCCGCTAATTGCAACGTGATGAACATAAACTTTGCGGTTGGCATGGCGCATAATTCTTCTGATATCAAAAAAAGCATTCACTTTCGACCGTCCTCCGGGAACCCTTGCATAAAAAAACCGTAACCAACTGAGATTTCGTTCCATTTGCAGAATCAAATCTTCAATTGCATTCTTAACTGTTGCACTATTTTGCTTAAAATTACTAATCAATCCTATTTGCGAACGCCTGGTATCAAACAAACTATTATGATATTCATTCACCTCAACCACAGCGGTTGCCAAAGTCGGAAATCTTTCCAAACCGCCAGCAAACGCGGTTAATGCTTCGGCACGACTTGCATAGCTTCCATGATAAAATCTGTTGCGATTTGGGCCCCAAACCGACCTGTAATCAGATGAACCGCTGCCAAGTACAGGTCGGATTAAATCGTCGAAATGATTCAGTTTGTCCTTCATGTTTTTGAACTCCGACTTCATAAAATTTGTTGTAGCTCCTTTTATTGTAGCCACACTTCCTTTCACGCCCATCGCATTTATCAGCACCTCCATAGAAATATCTCTTTCACTATATAAAGCCATGAAACCCGGGTCGGAATTCTTCCTTGCC
>CAYYQJ010000437.1:0-3554 GCA_964473775.1 uncultured Bacteroidales bacterium
TACTGTGGCAATTTCTTTTTTAAGGAGCTTTGCTGACAAACGGATAAGTAAATTTAAGATGGGGGTATGAAACAAAATAAACACAGCATAAGCCAATATTACTCCTGCAATAACAATCAAAGCCCAGGTTTTTGAAACCCTGTCGAGTGTGAGACTAAGCATTACTACTCCTACTGCTGAAGCGGCAATTAAAGTGGAAAGGGTAGCCAGCAAATTAATAAAAAACACATTGGATTTTGGATATCCACGTTTGGAAAGCCAGTAAATCTGAACTGCATAGGACCATACTTTTCCGGGAATGTACTTTGCTAATTGTGTGGTGTTCACAATAGCTATGCTTTCTCTTATTGAAATGGGTTTCAACTCAGGATGAAAAGTATTGATAAGAAATCGCCAGGTATTGGTATTTCCTAAATAAGACAATGTCATTAAAATCAATGAGCCGGAGAGTAAAAGAAAATCAGGTTTTAAATGCATGGCAAGAATAGCCTGCCAGTTATTTTTAAAATCTCTGACAAAATAATAGCCTACTATTCCAATGATTAGAACAGAAAGTATGATTTTGATATTCTTTTTAATCCATTGTATCATTAAACGGGAAAGGATTTTAGTTTGTTTTTTTGGTGTTTGAAATAAAGCAGCAAATATCGTTATTCCTGTTCACATGGCGTTTCAAAATAGTATAATAATTTTGAGGGAGTTCTTTGCGCTTTCTTTTTCAACACACTTAGATATTGAATTACCCTTATCTCATTAAGACTTTTTTAACTGCATCTACCACATCCTGCACATCTTCTTCGGTAAGTTTTGCTGAAATCGGTATGCTTACCGTTTCCTTACCATACTTCACTGCCTTAGGGTAATCTTCTTCTGCAAAATGATAATTCTCTTTGTAAAAAGGATGCTGAGGTATCGCTAAATAATGAACTCCGCAACCAATGTTCTCCTGATGCATTGCTTCGAGAAAAGCATCACGGGTTATACCGCATTTATTTTTATCTATTCTGAGTGTAAACAAATGATAAGCATTTTTTATTGGGGGCTCATCTATGGCGGGCAATCCTAAAGGAAGATCGGCAAAAGCTTTATAATAAGTTTCCCAAATGGTTTTTCTTTTTTCCCACCATAGGTTGATTCTTTTCAACTGATGTATTCCGAAGGCTGCCTGCAAATCCATCATATTGTATTTAAAACCAGCATCAGTCACGTAATAATGCTTGTAACCTTCATCATTAAACCTGCTCCAGGCATCCTGCGACAATCCATGCAAAGCCAGGGTTTTTATCTTGGCAATCAGTTCCTGATTATGGCTGATAACCATGCCTCCTTCGCCTGTGGTAATGTTTTTTGTTGAATAAAAACTAAAGCATCCCAAATCGCCCAGGGTTCCTGTTGCTTTTCCGTGATATTCTGCTTCAATTGCGTGTGCACAATCTTCAATCACATACAAATGATGCCTTTTTGCAATATCCATAATAGCATCCATACGGCAGGGGCGGCCTGCAAAATGAACCACTATGATGGCTTTTGTTTTAGCTGTTATCTTCTTTTCAATATCTTTAGGGTCGATGTTGAGCGTATCTGCGTCAATATCGCACAACACTGGGGTTGCTCCGGCATGAATGATGGCATTTACTGTTGCACAAAAGGTCATGGCAGTGGTAATCACTTCATCGCCGGGCTTTATGCCAAGCGCCAGACACGACAAATGCAAGGCAGCCGAACAGGAATTTACGGCTGCTGCATACTCTATGTTTTTAAATGCTGCAAAATCTTTCTCAAAACGCGCCACTTTGCTTCCCGTTCCAAGCCACGAATTCTTTACAGAATCCAGAAACTCATCCACCTCATCCTGTTCAATCAGAGGCTGCCCGAAAACCAAAAAGCTTTTTCTCATGAGTTAAGTAATCAAAAATTAAAAAGGTTTAAAACCAATAATTTCTCTTACTTCTCTAATGGTTTTTGCGGCGCTTTCGCGGGCTTTTTCGGCACCATGTTTGGCCACTTTCCGAAGATAAACCTCATCAGAAGCCAGCTCTTTTATCTTTTCGGAAAACGGCGCGACAAATGCTACCATATCTTCGGCCAATTGTTTTTTCAAATCGCCGTATCTAACCTGCATGGTATTATACAACTGATCAAAATGCGCAATGGTTTCGGGGGCCGATACCACCTTCATTAAACTAAAAATATTTTCTATTTCCTGTGGTTTCTTCTGATTCATTTCGGTTGGGCCTGCATCTGTTTTGGCTTTCATAATTTTTTTACGGATGGCATCTGCCTCATCTGCCAAAAAGATACAGGAGTTCTCGTTTTCCGATTTGCTCATCTTTAAACTTCCATCCAAGCCGGGGATTTTCACCAATTGTTCTCCGAAATTATAGGCCACAGGTTCAGGAAAATAATCCACCTGATACATTCTGTTAAAACGTTTTGCAAAGGTGCGTGTCATTTCCAGATGTTGTTCCTGATCTTTGCCCACAGGCACTTTGGTGGCGCGATGCAAAATAATATCGGCCGCCATAAGCGTTGGATAGGTTAATAAACCGGCATTGATATTTTCGGGTTGCGTACGTGCTTTATCCTTAAAAGAAGTGCAACGTTCCAACTCGCCTTTATAGGCGTTCATGTTTAAAATCAGATACAATTCGGCGGTTTCGGGCACATCGCTTTGCATATAAAGCGTAGCTATTTCGGGATTCAAGCCGCAGGCAAGATACTCAACCAATACATTTTTTACGTTTCCATGCAAATCGGAAGGCGTAGGATGGGTGGTGAGTGAATGATAATCGGCAATAAAAAAATAACAATGATTTTCGTTTTGCATCTTCACAAAGTTTTGCAAGGCACCGAAATAATTACCCAAATGCAAATTTCCCGTAGGACGAATGCCACTGACAACAGTTTCCATAATTCTAATTATATATTATTGTGCAAAAATACGAAGGTTTGGCGAAATAAACGAATATATATTGTCATTTGCCTGACTGACGGCAGTCAAGCTTTGCGTCATTGAACAGCAGAGACGAGGGGGACTCAGCGATTTTATTTGTGTAGCTTCGTGAAAGCTTTGTGCATCTTTGTGGAATAACTATACACAAAGGTACGCAAAGAACCACAAAGTTACACAAAGAGTTGCCTATTAAACCTTACCTCACCAGCCTTACATCCCCCCGTTTCACTATGCTTTCGCCGTTCTTAAAAGTAACTTCGGCGCGGTAAATATACACTCCGGTTTCGCAGGGTTTATTGTTTTGGGTGCCATCCCAGCCTTGTGTTATATCTTCGGTTTCAAACACTTTATTGCCCCAACGGTTGTAGATATACAGGTGTAGGCTTTGTATCTTTTCTCCTCTCACGTAAAGTTTATCGTTTTGATTGTCGTTGTTGGGGGAGAAGATATTGGGGATGTAAATGGTGCTGCCGCAATCATCTTCTACAAAAACCGTGACCGTATCTGTGGTAATATCGTATTTAAAATCTTCTACCCATAAGATATAGCTGGTGGTAGAGATCGGAAGAGCGTCGTGTAGGGAAAGAGTGTTCAGAGCCGT
>CAYYQJ010000438.1:0-3550 GCA_964473775.1 uncultured Bacteroidales bacterium
TACACGGCTCTGAACACTCTTTCCCTACACGACGCTCTTCCGATCTGTTTTATACTTGTTAAAGAAAAATAATATGCACGACAATGTTGTTGATAAATCAAAAGACATCACCATACTCGAATTGCTCGATAGGGTGCTCAACAAAGGTGTAATCCTTTCAGGCGATATCGTAATTACAGTTGCTGATATTGATTTGGTGTACCTCGGTGTAAAACTCCTGTTAAGCTCTGTCGAAACTATGGATCAACTAAAAACCGGAAAATCAATTTTGAAAATGTAACCAAGTATGATTTACTCTTTAATTTCCATAAAAAACAAAGCAGAAAAATTAAACACGCTTTTATCATCCATCAAGGGGATTTCGAAAACAGAATTGACGGTGGTGTCCTTTAATGAAATTGTTTCTGTGATTAGTAAAAATAATGAAAACATCGCTATTCCAGATAAAAATAGCGTATTGCAGTATGCTGATGTAATCGAACAATTAGCACAGCATTTCACCCTGCTACCTATGCGATATGGTTCTACAATGCCAACTGTGGAAGCCATACAAAGTATGCTTAAAATAAACTATACTGAAATTTTTCAAAACCTGCTGAAAGTTCAAAATAAAAGCGAATTCGGACTAAAGATTTTTTGTGATACCCAACAACTTCGAGCTCAAATTCAGGCCAAAGCCGAAATCAATACAACATTGCCATATCAACTCGAAAATCAATCTAATAACTCCGTATTCAAAAACTATGTCAATAAAAAACTTCAAGAGCACCGACTCGAAGAGTTGATGATATGTTTTGTTGATTCTCTTATCTTAGAAATCACTACATTTCTTGTTAATTGCAATGCATTTTTTAAATTCAAAAAAATGACAACATCAACCAATATCATCGATGCCGTATTTTTATTTGATAAAGAAAAGCAAAACGAATTAGTGTTGGCAGTCGAAACCCTCCAAAAAAACTATCCTCACCTAAATTTTGTGTTAACAGGACCTTGGTCGCCCTACAACTTTGTTGAAATAACCATCAAATAACTACCTCCTATGAGTGAAAATAAGATTCTATTTAATACTGGCTCTCTCGATGAAATCTCAACCGAAATCGGAAAACTAACAAACATTGAAGACTCCAAACTAAAACTCACTCCCGCCAATGCCGATTCAGGCATAGCAAAACTTGTACTCATGTTGGTCGAACTTATTCGTAAATTGGTCGAAAAACAAGCAATGCGTAGAGTGGATGGAGGCTCATTAACGGATGATGAAATAGAACGTTTGGGCGAAACCCTTATGAAGTTAGAAATAAAAATGGATGAGCTAAAAAAACACTTTAACCTAACCGACAGCGACCTCAACATCAATCTGGGCCCATTAGGCGATTTGTTGTAACCTTTCCGAAAACTATCCTGATGAGATTATTTTACCACTGAATAATCTCTGTTCATCTTGCAATAATCCCACACACGACCTTCATATTTTGGGTACCAATTTTTATATAACAACCATAATGTTATTGCTTTGTAATGAATTATTTTTGTCTAAAAAAAACGCAACTACACACTCTGATTTAGTTAAAATTAATAGTTATTAATAATTTTGTAATATTATCTCTTGGGTTTTCTGAGAAATGAAGTAATATTAGCAATTTAGCTTTTGTAATGCTTGCAAATAAGTTTGTTTTATCGATAGTTGCAAAACATTACTAATTATCTTAGTCGAAATATTTGTACTGAATTGAGCCTTCATGAATAAGTAGATACCTAATTCTACCTTACTAAAATAAAATAAATATCTCAAATAATACCTATCAATGTCAGCTTGCCTTTGTCTATGCCTTTTCCTAATATGCTCAAAGCAAAGTTCTACTTCTTTTTGAGTAGCAAAGTGTACTGCAATAATTAATAATCTAGCATCTCTAACACTTAACAAAGGCATTTTTGATTGGTGGTTTAACTTCAACTTTAAAATATAAAAACTAGCCATTAGTACTAATGCCATATGATGATGCCAAGCTAACCATCCGGCAACTTGGTAACCTGACATACCTAACTCATTTTTACAATCATCAAAACAACGTTTAACCCAATATCTACTACTTTGAAAATATGCCCATTCCTTATTCGTATATTGCTCTTTATTCCCGTTACTCAAGGAATGCTTAGTTTTTTCTGATTTTGTAATAACCAATGTTCTTTCACGAGCTTTATCCTCTACACCATTCCAATGCCAAAGATTTACAGTATGGATTTTTGCACACTTCCAACCTTTGGATGTTTTTCTTATCCGTTCAATAGTAAAGTCTTTGTCTGAAAGAGTTTCAATATATTTTTGTAATTGAATTGGATTAATATTTGGTCTAAGTTCTGTTGGTTTTCTACCTCTTTTGCCTTTATGTTCTGGTATTGAAAAAGAAGGTTCTGACAGCAAAACTGTTTCGTCTTTGTGCACATTTAAAACGTAAAATTGTCCAAGTTCATCTAATGCCCTTGTTAATTCAGCATTATGGCCATATAACCCATCGCCATTTATAAAATAAAACTCAATCCCAGCATCAATTGCGCGTTTTATTAATTTTAAAGCTAACTCAGGTTTAGTCTGATATTTCTGTTGCTCTATTGAAATACCTGCTTGTTAACATCTTGCTTTATCATCTATCCATTCTTTTGGCAAAAAGAGTTCTGTTCCAACCAATGTGCAAAATTTTTCATTGCTCAATGAAGCAAGTACTGAAACTTGACAATTATCTACTTTCCCAATAATACCTGCATATTGACGAGCTACTCCAACAGATTTGTCTCCCTTTTTTAAATGTGCTGTCTCATCAACTGTAAAACTAGGTGGTAGCCTACTCTTTTTCTTCTGTTCTTTTATAACTTTATCTGAACCTTTCATGGTTATAAGATTTACATCTTGTGCACTCCAGTTACTCACTGATAAAAATGTATGTATCTTTTGTATTCGGAATCTGTTACTTTTTCTACCATTCGTTCCATGTTTTCATGACCTTTTTCACAACATAAAAGACCTGATACATATTCTATTACTGTTTTCGTACTACTCATTCTGTATACCCTAAATGAATCACTATAACTGCTGTTAACCAGTGTATTAATGTCTTTAATATAAAGATGCTTGTATAGTGATTTTCTGTGAATTTTTTTTATCTCTGTTCGCCTTTGTTGCATTATCAAAAAACAAACAGATTGTATTTATTATTATGCAAATATACTTATATTCAATATTTTTTGCAACAATTATGATGCTTTTTATTTTAGTAAAGTAGAACTAAAGATAATTTAAAAAAAAACCTGCTAATTCATTTAAATAAGAAGCTGATTGAGGATTGGTGGCTGAACTTTGATTTTCGAAATGCAATGATTGATTTTTGATTATCATCGTTTTTGTTTCAATCAGGATACTCAATCTCTATACAATGATAAGCTATAATGACTTATTCGGGCGCATCTTAAACCCAAATTCCGCAAAAGAAAAAAATAAGTACTTTCACGCATAGAAATCCTAATGCGTAGCAATAGAAAAAAGTAAGTTATG
>CAYYQJ010000439.1:0-3547 GCA_964473775.1 uncultured Bacteroidales bacterium
ACACGGCTCTGAACACTCTTTCCCTACACGACGCTCTTCCGATCTGGCAACGGTCGCTTATATATCTGGAAGTAAGAGTAACACAAGCTTTTATGGCTTCTTCAGAATATTTCACCAAATGATGCTTTTCATACTTATCTTTTATCTTGTGCAATATTTCCAGTGTTTCTTCAGGACTGGTTGGATCAACCAATACCTTCTGAAAACGTCTTTCCAAAGCACCATCTTTTTCTATATATTGTCTGTATTCATCCAGAGTAGTTGCTCCAATACATTGAATGTCACCTCTGGATAAGGCAGGTTTAAACATATTAGAAGCATCCAGTGAACCCGAAGCTCCGCCGGCGCCTACAATGGTATGAATTTCATCGATAAAAATAATGATATCATCATTTTTCTCTAACTCGTTCAAAACGGCTTTCATTCTTTCTTCAAATTGTCCGCGATATTTTGTTCCGGCAACCAAAGAAGCCAAATCAAGTGTTACAATTCGTTTATCAAATAAGGCTCTCGAAACTTTCCTTTGAACAATACGCAGTGCAAGACCTTCAGCAATAGCTGTTTTACCAACGCCAGCTTCGCCTATTAATACAGGATTGTTCTTTTTACGACGACTGAGAATTTGTGCAATTCGTTCGAGTTCCTTTTCTCGGCCAACAACAGGGTCCAAACGGTCTTCTTCCGCCAACTTTGTAAGGTCTCTACCGAAATTATCCAACACCGGAGTTTTAGATTTTGAATCGGTCGGTTTTTTAATTTCACCACCAAATGGGCCATCATCAGTATCATCACCACCGGCACTTCCGGGGATTTCATCTTTTGGCTCAAAATTGTTTTCGCTTCCTCCTGCCAAAATATTTCTAACTTCAGCTTTTACCAATTCATAATCAACACTATGTTGGTTTAAAGTTTTAGTCACAATGTTGTCACTATCTTTTAGCATGGCTAATAAAAGATGTTCAGTGGCAATTAAATCAGATTTAAAAGCCTGCGATTCCAGATAAGTGAATTTTAATATTCTTTCGGCTTGTTTATTTAAGGCTACATTTACATTAAAATTCATGTTTTTCACATCAACATCTTCCGTTTTTCTGATTGTTTTTTCTATTGTTCGCCTTACCTCAATAATCTCTACATTAAAAGTATGAAGAATTTTAATTGCCAATCCTTCACCCTCTCTTAATATGCCTAAAAATAAGTGTTCAACTCCTATATAATTGTTACCTAAACGCATAGCTTCTTCTTTGCTGTACGAAATAACTTCTTTTACTCTTTGTGAGAATTTTGCTTCCATAATATTTTATCGAAATTTTTTACAAATTTACAAAACTATTTTCAATATGGTAAAATTACTTAGAAACCAATCTTTGGAATAAAGAATTCTTTAAATTTTTCAACACTTTGTTGTTAGTAATAATTTTGCAAAAAACCTTTCTCAGTTCAAAAAAAAGTAGTAATTTCGCCTCAGTAATTGATATTACAAATACTTAATAATAAGCATTTTATACTAATGAGTGAATTTGAAAAAATTGTAAAGGTAAATATTGAAGAACAAATGAAAACCGCTTACATTGATTATTCAATGTCGGTTATCGTTTCAAGGGCTCTGCCAGATATCAGAGATGGTTTAAAACCAGTGCATCGCCGCGTTTTATACGGCATGTACGATTTAGGAATTATGGCCAACAGGCCGTATAAAAAATCTGCAAGAATTGTAGGGGAAGTTTTAGGTAAATATCACCCTCATGGTGATACTTCCGTTTATGATGCCATGGTTCGTATGGCTCAGGTATGGTCGCTAAGATATCCTTTGATTGATGGGCAGGGAAACTTTGGATCCATTGATGGTGACCCGCCAGCTGCTATGCGTTATACTGAAGCTCGTTTTCAGAAGATTGCAGAAGAAATGTTGGTTGATATCGAAAAAAATACGGTAGAGTTCAGATTAAATTTTGATGATACTTTGCAGGAACCAACTGTAATGCCTGCTAAAATACCTAATTTGCTGATTAACGGAACATCTGGTATTGCCGTAGGTATGGCAACCAATATGCCGCCTCATAATTTAAAAGAAGTAGTCGATGGCATTCTTGCTTATATTGATGATAATGAAATCACCATTGCCGAATTAATGAAATTCATTAAAGCCCCTGATTTTCCTACAGGTGGAACTATTTATGGATACGAAGGCGTACGCGATGCTTACGAAACTGGGCGTGGACGAATTGTGATGCGTGGCGAAGTTGTTATCGAAGTAGAAAATAATCACGAAAACCTTATCGTTACTTCGATTCCTTATCAGGTTAATAAGGCTGAAATGATTAAAAAAACAGCCGATTTAATCAACGATAAAAAAATTGATGGAATTTCTGAAATCCGCGACGAATCCGACAAAAATGGTATCCGTATTGTTTACGAACTTCGTAAAGATGCCATCTCTAATGTCGTATTAAATAAATTGTATCAGCAAACCGCGCTGCAATCATCTTTTAGTGTCAATAGTATTGCCCTGGTTAAAGGCAGACCCATGCTGTTGAACTTAAAATCAATCATCAAATATTTTGTAGAACACAGACACGAAGTAGTAGTTCGTCGTACACAGTTCGAACTCGAGGAAGCACAAAAACGCGCTCACATTCTGGAAGGACTTCTTATTGCGCTTGATCATATTGATGAAGTTATTGCAATAATCCGTGCATCAGCCACAGTAGTTGAAGCACAAGCCGGATTAATGGAAAAATTTGGTCTTTCTGAACTTCAGGCACGCGCTATCGTCGATATGCGTTTGAGAGCTTTGGTAGGTCTCGAAAGAGAAAAACTTCAGAAAGAATATGATGAACTCTTAAAACTCATCGAATACCTGAAAAGCATTCTTGCCGATTTCAATCTTCGTATGGAAATTATCAAGAAAGAACTTCTCGAAATAAAAGAAAAATATGGTGACGAACCCCGTACCGAAATAGTTTATGCGGCCAGCGATTTCAAAATCGAAGATACCATTGCTGATGAGCAGGTAGTTGTAACCATATCTCACATGGGCTACATCAAACGTACTCCTTTGGTTGAATACAGACGACAGAATAGGGGAGGACGTGGTTCAAAAGGCTCCGATATTCGTGACGAAGATTTCCTCGAATACCTTTTTGTTGCGACCATGCATAATTATATGTTGTTGTTTACCGAAAAAGGAAAATGTTTCTGGCTGAGAGTTTTCGAAATTCCTGAAGGTTCAAAAACTTCTAAAGGACGGGCCATGCAAAATCTCATTAACATTCCGCCTGATGATAAAGTTAAAGCATTCATCAATGTAAAAGACATCACCGATAAAGAGTACGTACAAAACAACATCATTATTTTATGTACTAAAAAAGGTGTAATCAAAAAAACCAACCTCGAAGCATACTCACGTCCACGTCAAAATGGTATCAATGCCATAACCGTTCGCGATGGAGATGAATTATTACAAGCACGCCTCACCAACGGTAAAAATGAGGTAGATCGGAAGAGCACACGTCTGACCTCCAGTCACCTGAAGCTATCTCGTATG
>CAYYQJ010000440.1:0-3536 GCA_964473775.1 uncultured Bacteroidales bacterium
CATACAAGGTTTATAACTCTGGATTATTCCAGATTCTCACTATGATTAGTTACAATTTTTTTTTAATTGCGAAAATAATAAAAGATGAAATGTGCTGTATCTGTTGATTTTAGGTTGAATAAATAAATAAAAATATTTTTTCAGGTCGTAAAAAAAAATTGCAACAATTTATGCACAGTCATAATTTCATCAGCAAATATACAGCATAAATCTGCACGAGGGCAATTGTCACTGACAATTCCATGCGTGCAGCTACACGAGGCCAATTGTCACTGACAATACAGTGCGTGCAGGTGCACGAGGCTAATTGTCACTGACAATATTGTGCGTGCAGGTGCACGAGGCCAATTGTCACTGACAATATCGTGCGTGCAGGTGCACGAGGGCAATTGTCACTGACAATATTGTGCGTGTAGGTGCACGAGGCCAATTGTCGGTGACAATACCTTGCGTGCATTTATACATAAAATCAACTCTACCTTCAGAATAATTCATCTTAAATTTTTGTTTTAAAAAAAAATATTACTTTTGCGCCAAAATAAAGAACAAATTTAAATGGACGAAGGACCTGCGAATATATTAATTTTATAACCTGATATAGTTAGGTCGCAAGTCTATTTGTATTTGCAACCTCCTGTATCATAAAAAACAAGGAGGTGCAAAATGACATCTTTCACAACTTTTTATTTAAGCCGCGTAATCGGCAAGAAAGTGATGGATTCCAATGGGAAAACTATTGGCACAGTAAAAGATATTTTAATCGATTCCAATCATGCTTCAGGCAAGTCGTTGGTAATCGGTGTTAAACTGAAACTTTATCAGAGTAAAGAAACCAAATTCTTTTCTTTTGAAACTTTTCAGGTTCAAAAACACAAGGACAATATCAGCATAAGCTGTAGCAAACTTACCGAACTTCCCGAAGAAAATACTCATACCGGTTTGCTGTTGGTTGAGGTGATTCTCGACAAACAAATCGTTGACCTCAATGGCCGCAAATTGGTCCGTGTGAATGATATCCGATTGGTATCGCTCACCAATGGCACTTATGTGTTGGCGGTTGATATTGGCGTGGAAGGCCTGCTTCGCCGCATCGGTATAGAAGCTCCTATCAAAACCATATTTTCGTTGGTCAGGCAACAGATTCCTGCCAAATTAATTCTTTGGGAAGATGTGGAAGCCATTGATTACTCAAATCTGAACATCAAATTATCAAAAACATATTCCAAACTTCAAACCCTGCACCCTTCGGATTTGGCTGATATTATAGAAGATTTAGGCAAGAAATCCATGACAGAGGTTTTCTCTGCACTGGACGAAGAAAAAGCCGCCGATGTGCTCGAAGAATTGGATGAAGAAACTCAGATTCACATTCTGGAGACAATGCCTGTGGCTAAAATGGCCGATGTGCTCGAAAAAATGCCTGCCGACGAAGTAGCTGATATTTTGGATGCATTGGAAGATGATAAAGCAGAGATATTGCTTTCGGAAATGGAAAAAGATTCGTCGCAGGAAGTTCGTGATTTGTTGGAATATTCTGATAACCGTGTGGGAAGTATCATGTCAACAGAGGTATTGATGTTCCGTGGAAACACCACAGTGGAAGCTGTGATTAAAGAATTGCGCGAGAAAAAACCCGAACACGAAGAACTCTACAATCTTTTTGTTACAGACGATAAAGATAAACTGCTGGCTACATTTTCGCTTCGCGATTTGGTGATTTCTGAGCCTGATGTTGAAATCAGGCACATCATGAAACCTTCGCCCGTACATTTGCACGATTATCAAAAGATAGACGACATTGCCGAAATGATAGAAAAATACAACCTGCTGGCCATCCCTGTGGTTGACGACGACAATATTTTGCAAGGCATGGTGGTTATCGACGATGTGGTGGAAGATTTAATGCACAAACGCAGAACAAAAAAATAGGAGGGTATTGTTATGTTCAAAAGCAGAAAAACTTTTTTCAAACAATTAGCCTTATTTTTCGCCATACTTGGGCCGGGTATTATCACCGGAAGTGTTGATAATGATGCCGGTGGTATCACCACCTATTCTGTTGTCGGCGCTTTGTATGGTTATAATTTATTATGGACCCTGATACCTTCATTTATTGTTTTGATAGTGATTCAGGAAATGAATGCCCGAATGGGTATAGTTACCGGTAAAGGGCTGGCCGATTTGATTCGCGAAAACTCAGGAGTTAAAGTTACTTTTATTATTTTCATTGGACTTTTGGTAGCCGATATCGGAAACACCACTACTGAGTTTGCAGGTGTTGCAGGCAGTATGGAGGTTTTCGGGGTAAGCAAATATATTTCGGTGCCCATAGTGGGCGTGCTGATCTGGGTATTGGTGGTGAAAGGCACCTACAAAATTGCTGAACGTATATTCATTCTGTTTAGTGTTTGCCTGCTGATGTATGTGGTTTCGGCCATCATGGGAAAACCACATTGGGGCGAAATTGGTCATTCTATTGTGCATCCTGAGATGAAATTCAACACCCAAAGTCTGGCAATGATTATTGGCATTGTAGGTACCACCATTGCACCCTGGATGCAATTCTATATGCAATCATCAGTCATAGAAAAAGGTTTGAAAATGAAAAATTTCAGACTTACCATGATTGATATTGTGGTGGGTTGTATTGCCACTGTGGTGGTAGCGTTTTTCATCATGGTTGCCTGTGCATCTACTTTGCATGTTAACGGGGTTCAGATTAATGAAGCAAAAGATGCCGCCCTGGCGTTAAAACCTTTGGCAGGAGCTTTGGCTTCGCAGGTTTTCGCCTTCGGACTATTTATTGCCTCGGTTTTTTCGGCCACCATACTTCCTCTGGCAACGGCTTTTTATGTTTGTGAAGCTTTTGGTTTTGAAGCAGGTATTGATAAAAAATGGGACGAAGCCAAAGAATTTTATATACTTTATACAGGTATCCTGGTGCTATCCGCTGTCATCATCTTATTCCCAAATGCGCCTTTGATTGCCATTTCATTATGGTCGCAGGTTATCAACGGAATGTTATTGCCGGTGGTACTTATTTGCATGATTTTATTGGTAAATAACAAGAAAATCATGGGTCAATACGTAAACAAACCCATTAATAATATTATAGGATGGACGGCAGTTATTATTTTAATCGGGTTATCGGTTACTCTGTTATTAATGCCGCTGATCAGTAAATTGGGTTGATTGGGTTTATTGGCAATTGAGCATCCTAGGGCTTACATACCCATAAACATGGGTATTATAATTCTTCACCCTAAAAAATAAGGTTAAAAATAGCCTCCTAAAAGGCCTTTTTAGCAGCCTAAAACGTCATTTTTGTGACCTAAAAAATTATCTTAGCGACCTGAAAAACCGTATTCCTATTCGTGTTTTGTTTTCTTACTGATGTTATTCAGATTCAAATCACGCGTCAGACTAAAGGCATAAGAATATTTGGAGGTAAGCTGCCTTCCGTTTTCATTCTTATAAAAAGGATAATCAACCAAGCCCGCAATGTGCCATTTACCAAGAATAGAATAACTCACTTG
>CAYYQJ010000441.1:0-3533 GCA_964473775.1 uncultured Bacteroidales bacterium
CTACACGGCTCTGAACACTCTTTCCCTACACGACGCTCTTCCGATCTACGATTTCACTGATGCCATAACAAAAGCCTATGGTAACAATATGAAACCTTTGGGAGGATCGTTATTTGCTATTTTTGGAGGAGATGCAACACAAGATGGCATAGTGGATGGTTCGGATTTGGCTGCAATAGATAATGCAAGTACTGCGATTCTTCATGGTTACTATCCTGAAGATATAAATGGTGATGGCATTGTGGATGCTTCGGATATGGCGATTATTGATAATAACTCCACTGCAGTTGTTAGCGCTAAAAAACCTTGATAAAACCCGTTGAGCCCAGTTGCACCGAGTTGGGCCGAGGTTCCACCTCGGTCCATCTATCCCGAAAGGCTCAGCCTTTCCAAAAATCATACATAATCTGCGTCATCTGCGTACAATTCCGCCATCCGTAGGGGCGTATTGCATACGCCCTATTGCATACAGCCAATTGCATACGCCCAATTGCATACACCCATCGCATAGAGCTTTCATCCATAGCTTTATATTATACCGTTCCTTAGTGTCCCTCAGTGCCCTTAGTGCCTTAGTGGTAACTACTAATCTCCCTTCCAACTCTTTTACCTTACATTCCAACCATTGAGCCCCGTATTCCAACCATTGACCATCGATTTCCAAACATTGAGATAAAAATTCCAACCATTGACCATCGATTTCCAAATCACTAACATCAATTTCCAACTATTGAGAAGCGATTTCCAACCATTGAGCAACAACCGCAACTTTTTTACAACGACTTCCAACCATTGAGCAACGACTTCCAAACATTGAGCAACGATTTCCAACCATTGAGAGTCAATTGCAGACAATTTGACAGCAAACATGTACGATTGTCAGTTTTTTTGCACGATTGTCAGTCTTTTACTGTCGAATTGTCAGTCTTTTTTCAAACACCCCATCATCCTACTTTACATATACCAGATACCAAATACCATATACCGAATACCAGTTACCAGATACCAGATACCATATACCATATACCAGATACCAGATACCAGATACCAAAAATATCCTTACCTTAGCTCACTTTTAAATAACAAAATGAAATTCGAACTAACCATATTAGGCTGTAGTTCTGCTACGCCCACCAAAGAACGTAACCCTACAGCCCAGATTCTGAACGCTGAAGACAAGCTTTTTTTGATTGATTGCGGGGAGGGAACGCAGATGCAATTGAGGAAATATAAAATTAAATTTCAGCGGATTGACCATGTGTTTATTTCGCACTTGCATGGCGACCATTATCTGGGATTGCTGCCGTTGTTGTTTACGCTGCATTTGTTTGGCCGGACCAAGGAGTTGCATGTGTATGGGAATGCGATGTTGAAGGATATTATTGATTTGCAGTTTAAAGCATCGGATACTCGTTTGCTGTATCCATTGGTTTTTCATGAGCTGAGAGAAGGCGAGGCAGAGGTGCTTTATGAAGATAATAAGTTGAAGGTGATGAGTTTTCCGCTGAAACACCGGGTGCCGACACATGGTTTTGTTTTCAGGCAGCATTGCAAAGAAAGAAATATGATTGCGGAGAAAATTAAGGAATTGAGTATTCCGTTTGGCGAGATTGAAGCGATTAAGTTGGGTGCGGATTTTAAAGATAGGAAAGGAATTGTGCACACAAATAAGGATTTAACCAGGCCGCCTGAAGCAGCAAAGGTGTATGCATATTGCTCTGATACAGGTTATTTTCCTGAGATAATTCCCTTCATAAAAGGGGCAGATTTGTTGTATCATGAAACAACTTTTATGCATGATATGGTGGCCGATGCGGATGAAAAACAACATTCGACTACGATTCAGGCAGGCACGATTGCAAAAAAAGCAGCCGTTAAGAAGTTGCTGATTGGACATTATTCGGCAAGATATGATGATTTGGAGCCCTTGCTGAATGAGGTTATGGGAGTGTTTGAGAATGTGGAATTGGGAGTTGAGGGGGGTAGATTTTTGATTGGTGATTAGGGGTTAGAAGTCCGAAGACCGAAGTCGGAAGACGGATTTCCGTTAAACCACTAAGACACTAAGTGCACAGAGAAACACTAAGAAGAAAGTTGGGATGCTAAAGAGTATTATTAGTGTTTGTTTTGGATTTCTTCGGGCTTAGGACTTCGGTCTTCCAGCCTCTTAATTCTTAGAGGCATTGCCCTGATAGGGTGTTCGGTTGAGGATGGAACGGCCGAGGGTGACTTCATCGGCGTATTCGAGTTCGTCGCCAAAGGATATGCCTCGGGCTATGGTGGTGATGGTGAGGTTTAAAGCGCTTAGTTTCCTAAAGAGATAGAAGTTTGTGGTGTCGCCTTCGATGGTGGCTGGCAGGGCAAGTATAATTTCGTTGACTTCGTTTTTGGCGAGTCGGGATAAAAGAGGTTCGATGTTTAAATCGGCAGGGCCAATGCCATCCATGGGAGAAATAATGCCGCCAAGTATGTGATACACACCTGTGAATTGTCCGGTGTTTTCAACAGCAATTACATCACGAATGTCTTCAACCACACAAATGAGGCTTTTGTCGCGTTTGGGATTGGAACAGATTTCGCAGCATTCTGTTTCGGTGATATTAAAACATTCGGTACAGTAACGGATGTTCTGACGAAGTTTGATGATGGTATCGCCCAGAGTTTCGGCAGTGGTTTTATCTTCACGCAGAAGGTGTAACACCATACGCACAGCAGATTTGCGACCAATGCCAGGGAGTTTGGCGAATTCATTAACAGCTTGTTCGAATAGTTTGGACGGATAGTTAGACACGGTAAGGTATTTTTTGCAAAGGTAAGAAAAAATGAGAAGACGGAAGTAGGAAGACGGAAGATGGAAGACGGAAGTCAGAAGTCGGAAGACCGAAGTCAGTATGAAGTAAAAAGTTTAATAAATCCAGAAGTGCAAGCGATTAGTCAAACCTTTACGAACTTGATAAACTTTATAAACTTGACAAACTTGACAAACTTAAAGAACTTGATAAACTAAAATAGTAACTTTGTAAAAAAAATCTGAACTGTGACTCCGGGAATCTTGTTAAGTTGTTTTATTGGTTATACTTTGTTGCTTTTTGTGGTGACATACATTACGGCGCGAAGAACCACAAATGCCGGTTTTTATATTGGAAATAAATCATCACCATGGTTTATTGTGGCTTATGGAATGATTGGGGCTTCGCTTTCGGGAGTTACTTTTATGTCGGTTCCGGGATTGGTGGGAACACAACAATTCACTTATTTTGGACTGGTGGCAGGTTTCCTGATTGGTTATACGGTGATTGCAACTGTATTGCTACCACTGTATTACAGACTGAATCTGACTTCCATTTATTCTTATTTGAATCAGCGTTTCGGATTCTGGTCGTATAAAACAGGGGCTTTTTATTTTTTGTTGTCGAGAATCATAGGGGCATCGTTTAGAATGTTTCTGGTGGTGAATGTGCTTCAAATCTTTGTTTTCGACGCTTGAGATCGGAAGAGCACACGTCTGAACTCCAGTCACCTGAAGCTATCTC
>CAYYQJ010000442.1:0-3512 GCA_964473775.1 uncultured Bacteroidales bacterium
CGCAAGATTACAAACTTGATTGTTTGCCATTTGGTAGCCCCTAACGCAATAGATACCTGAGGTAGTTCTTTTGAGATACTTTTAAATATTTCGAGGAGAATATTCAAAATAAAAGGGATAATCATGACAGATAAAACCAGAGCTCCTGCCAATATTGAGTAGCCCGGAGATTCAATTCCTAAGAAAGGTGCCAGGTATTTCGAAATGAAAGGCACAATAATCAATATGCCCCAAACTCCGAAAATAATGGAAGGAATGCCTGCCAGAATGTCAATCACCGGTTGGATAATCTTCAGATAAATGCTCTTGGCATATTGTGTAAGATAAATGGCTGCCAATAAACAGATAGGAACAGAGATTATCAGCGAAAGCATGGTAACCAACACCGAACTATAGATGTAAGAATAAAACCCGAATTTGCCTTGAAAAGGTTTCCATTCTGTAGAAAATAGCAAATCGGATAATGAGTTGGCATGAAGAACGCTTTCTGATTTTAATAACAGCCCTACAATAAGTATTACAGGCATTGCTATGATAATGCCCAGAAAGAAATACATCAGACCATTGATGAAACGCTCGTTCTTTAAGTATCCCATTAGGTGACTATTTGCTTATTTTTGCAGCTTCTGTTTTAAGTTTATCGTCGTTCAGGGTAACATAACCTGCTTCATGAATGTATTTCTGACCTTCGGCAAGTACAAAGCGGAAGAATTCGAGCACGAGTGCATTTTCTGTTTTTCCTTTGGTGATAAAATATAAATTGCGCGCAGGGGGTATAGGGAAGCGGTCTTCTTTAATTGCCTGCATCAGATTATCCAGATTTGTGTAGAAGTTTTCGGTGCTGTCAATTTTTCCGTTTCCGTTCAGGTCGAGAGGAATTACTGAGATGCCGTCGTAGTTTTTCTTTGTTTTTGGGTCGTAAGCATAAATTACGTTGTTATAACCCATGCCGAATTTATCTTTCATAACTGCATCGCTCATACCAGGGTCACCAAATACGCCAATACCTTTTAGGTCTTCTTGTTTTTTGCCCATATATTTTGCCCACATTTCGCCTGCACCACAAGCATCGGAACGGGTATAGACATTGATTTTATTGTTTCCGGGACTCTTAACCAGTTTTTGCCAGGTTTTTATGTTTTCTGTGAGAAATACATCAGTAAATTCCTGTTTGGTAAGACCTCTTTCCATTATGGATTTATAGACAGGGTTATTGGTATTAATGGTAGGAAGTACAGCATCTTTGGCAACTGCAATGTACCAGGCGCCTTTGTCGGTTTCTTCTTTGCTGACTTCGCGTGAAAACATGGCAACATCAACCAGGCCGTTCAACACATCCGTCATTCCTTTTCCTGCACCACCTGCAGACACATCAACTGTTACCTTTGGATGTAGTTTTTTAAATTCTTCGGCCCATTTAACTGTAAGGGGATACATGGCAAAAGCGCCTGAGATGGAAATTCTGCCTTCAAGCTCTGTAGAATTTTTGGTAGTTGAATTGTTGCAACCAACACTAAAAAGCATTGATAATAAAATGCATGTGGTGAAAATGATGATAGAAGTTCTTTTCATGATAGATTAAATATTTCTGCAAAAATACATAATCTATCGGTTTGATAGAGTAATAATTTGAAAAAAATCTACAAACTTTTCAACAAATCGTCTTCCCGGTTCACAATATCAGATAATGAATATCCTTTTAGGAATTTAACGGTTTCGTCGCGCAGGTCTTTTAAAACAGAACGAATGCCACAACTTTCCTCGTTTTTACATTGAGAACAAGGTTCATAATATTTATAAGCAGCGCAGGGGAGAAGGGCGATAGCGCCTTCAAAGATTCGTAATATTTCAGCAAGATTGATTTGGTCAGGGGGTTTTATTAAATAATATCCGCCACCTTTTCCTTTTTTGCTGTTGAGATAACCATTTCTTTTTAACTCCAACAGAATGGATTCAAGGAATTTTTTTGGAATTTTTTCGCTTTCAGCAATATTGCCTATCAATACAGGGCCTTTCTGATATTCTTTTGCAAGATATACCAAAGCATAAAACGAGTATTGTGTCTTTTTCGAAAGCATAAAAAATTTTGCCAAAATTAAGAATAAAATCCAATAGAGGAAGATTTTTTGATTGGAAATTGTTAAATTGCAGAATGGCTTTATGGTTAAATTGTTATATTGTTGAATTGCTAAAAGCGTTAAGCTCTATACTTGAATCCTGCTACTTTTACATAATTACTCAGAAGCTGTGCTCCAATTCATAAAATTCCTGTAATTTTGCCTTTGAAATAATCGAAACATGAACCTTACAAAAAAAATCTGCTTATTACTTCTTTCACTGATAGTTGTTTCAGGATGTTCGCCCCGAATCAATGTAGTCAGGGTGAGCAAATCAGTTGAAGCTAACGGTAAATCCGGTTTTTATTACGCATTGCCAAGGAATTATATTAAGGTAGATGTTGTAGTGAATGAAACCAAACTGATTAAAGGTCCTTATGCCGAATTTGCTGAAAAATACCTGGGTTTAACCAATGTTATTACCATGAATTCCGTCAATTACGAGATTAGCGAATTTAAAATTTCCTGTCTGTCTGAACCTGACCCTGAGCAATATTATCATATCGAATTACCTGCTTTATCATGCAACAGTCTTCGTGATTTTAAAATGCAGCTTTCTGAATCAGGACTCATAATGAACACTTTCGCCGGAGGCGATTCACTGAAAGCAGAAAAGATGTCGTTTTCTACAGAAGAAGCAGAAAATGTATATCCCGATATTTTCAAATCATACACAGACCTTAATATGTTCGAGAAGGTAGACACCATCATTGAGAAAGTGAATCATGATTCTATAACTGTTGAAAAGATGACTTTTAAACGTTCGATGGTAGCCAAAACTCCTGAACAAAAAGCAAAAGATGCGGCTGATTTTATTATTAAAGTGAAGGAAAATCGTTTTAATTTGATAAGTGGATTTCAGGAAGTAAATTATGACAAGGAAACATTCAAACACATGAATGATGAGTTGGATAAACTGGAAAATGAATACCGCAAACTCTTTACAGGCATCTCTTTCACTAAAAAAACTACTTATTCCTTTATTTACATGCCCAACAAAAACAGCACAAGTGATACTGTTGCTTTGTTTAAATTCTCTAAGCTGAAAGGCGTACTTGAAGCTTCAAATGGATATGGAGAATCGGTTTATTTGAAAATTAAGAAAACAGGGATTACGGATACTTTAAAATCCTTTAACGATAAAAGAGCTGCTTTGCAATCAAAGCATCACGGGCTTTATTATCGCATACCTGATTATGCCGATATCAGTGTTACCTACAAAGATTCAGAAAACTTAAACGCAAGATTTTTAATACCACAGTTTGGTGTAATTTGCTCTATGCCTGCTGTTATAAACCGATATAATTATTTTCCAAATACCGGTGCAATTAATAAAATAGGAGATCGGAAGAGCACACGTCGGAACTCCAGTCACCTGAAGCTAACTCGTATGCC
>CAYYQJ010000443.1:0-3503 GCA_964473775.1 uncultured Bacteroidales bacterium
GATAGCTTCAGGTGACTGGAGTTCAGACGTGTGCTCTTCCGATCTTGTAGGGGTTTCGTGCGTAAATGCACTTTCGTCGCACTTAAAAGTTACCGTAAACCGCGAAGGACAAGTTTTTGAACAGGAATATGAATGTGGCAATCCTATGTATTCCGTCAGGGCCATTGGCGATTCAAACATAACCGGCACTACGGTTACTTTTATGCCTGATAAAAGCATTTTCTATATTTCTGAATACAGTGTCGAAATTTTGTCTTCACGCTTGCGCGAATTGGCTTACCTGAACAAAAAAGTACGTCTTACCCTTACCGACATGCGCGAACAAGACGAAAACGGTGAAAATATTTTTTACGAATTCTATTCAGAAAATGGATTAAAAGATTTTATCGGATATCTCGATTCAACCCGCGAAAAACTCATGCCGGAACCCATTTGTATAGAAGGTGCTAAAAACGATATCCCTATCGAAATAGCCCTGCAATACAACACTTCTTATGCTGAAAACATACACTCTTACGTCAACAATATCAACACCCATGAAGGTGGAACGCATTTGGCTGGTTTCCGCCGTGCGCTGACAAGAACTTTGAAATCTTATGCTGAAAAATCGGGCATGCTTTCCAAACTAAAGTTTGATATAGCAGGCGACGACTTTCGTGAAGGTTTAACAGCCATCATTTCTGTTAAGGTGATGGAACCACAGTTTGAAGGTCAAACCAAAACCAAACTTGGCAACAACGAAGTTATGGGCGCTGTCGACCAGATTGTAGGCGAATTGCTCAACTACTACCTTGAAGAAAACCCCAAAGAAGCACGCACCATTGTCAATAAAGTGATTTTGGCTGCTACAGCCCGTCACGCTGCCCGTAAAGCACGCGAACTGGTTCAACGAAAAAGTGTGCTTACAGGTTCAGGTCTGCCTGGTAAACTATCGGATTGCAGCGAAAAGGATGCATCTCTTTGCGAACTTTACCTGGTGGAAGGTGATTCTGCGGGTGGTACAGCCAAACAAGGCCGCGACCGTAAATTTCAGGCAATACTTCCATTAAGAGGTAAAATTCTGAATGTTGAAAAAGCCATGCCATACCGAATTTTCGAATCGGAAGAAATCAAGAATATGTTTACCGCTATGGGAATTTCTATTGGCACAAACGAAGACAGCAAAGAACTGAATCTCGATAAACTGCGTTATCACAAAATAATTATCATGACCGATGCTGATGTTGATGGAAGTCACATCGCTACTTTAATTCTCACTTTCTTCTTCCGTTATATGAAAGAACTGGTGGAACGCGGCCATGTGTATATTGCTACTCCCCCACTTTATCTTATCAAGAAAGGTAGCGAAGGCCATTATTGCTGGACAGAAGAAGAACGTATAGCCATAGTTGCCGAATTTGCCAAAACCGGAAAAGAATCAAGCATACATATTCAGCGTTATAAAGGTTTAGGAGAAATGAATGCAGAGCAACTTTGGGATACCACCATGAATCCTGAATTCAGAACACTTCGTCAGATAACCATCGAAAGTGGAGCCGAAGCCGACCGTATTTTCTCTATGCTTATGGGCGATGAAGTTCCTCCAAGAAGAGATTTTATTGAAAAAAATGCGAAATACGCGAGAATAGACATTTAAGGAGAATATTGGAATAGTATTTAGTCTTTTGGATTATAACTAAAAAACCATTAGCTTTTCATTCTTCATTATTAATTATTCATTACTAATTATTAAATAATCCAAAGTGAATATCGTCATTACAGGAGCGGGAAAGGGTATTGGATTTGAGGTTTGCAAATTGTTTTTGGCAAATCCGAATCACGAGATTGTTGCTATTTCGAGAGATATCAAACAACTTACTGCTCTTGCTGCCAGTAATGATATGCTGCATACCGTTTCAATGGATCTGGAAAATGAGGATTATCATCAAATCATTTCTCATCTACCAGGCAATATTGATATTCTGATTAATAATGCAGGCTATCTGGTCAATAAACCTTTCGACCAAATAACCGGACATGATATTGAGAAATCTTTTAAAGTAAATTTTACGGCACCGTTCAATCTCATACAGTTGCTATTACCTCATTTCAACAAAAACTCCCATATTGTGAATATCAGCAGCATGGGAGGATATCAGGGAAGCAGTAAATTTCCGGGATTATCGGTTTATAGTGCCAGTAAATCTGCTCTTGCATGTTTAACAGAATGTTTGGCTGAAGAGCTTAAATCGCATCAAATCAAAAGCAATTGTCTTTGTCTTGGGGCAGTACAAACCGAGATGCTGCAAACAGCTTTTCCCGGATTTCAGGCACCATTAAAACCTACTGAAATGGCCGAATACATTTGCGATTTTGCACGCAAAGCACATCATGTTATGAATGGCAAAATAATCCCTGTTTCATTAAGCACCCCCTGATATTTTTTCTAAAACCTTACAATTTTTTTTGAGCATTTACGTTATCAAAATGTTTTAAAAATTGTAAAAATCATGAAAACATTAGCTTTCAAATTCATTGTTATTACAGTTTTACTGTTAACTGTAATATCAGCTTCCGGTCAAACCAAATCAAGCATCACCATTAGGTCGATGACTATAGAAAACGGTGACACTATCGTTAAAGAAAAAACCTATAACAACGAAGGAAATGGCATCATCGCCGATAGCCTTTTCGACAACAATTCCCGCTTTTTATTTTTCAATAAAGACTATAATCTCGATACCAATTTCAACGAGCATTTCTCTGACATGTTTGGCACCGAAATGCAGAATTTTCTCAAAAAATTCAATTATCCCAATGGGAATTTAATGGATCCTGATTTTAGTTTCTTTAATCATAATTTTGGTTTCGATATCGACTCCAATCTTATAAAACCTTTTCAATATAAGGGATTCCCTGATATCAAACCCACACAACCGGAGATAAATAATGAACAGAGCGAATTACCATACACCAAACAATGGCAGCCTTATGATATTCAAAACGAACCCATCGTTTCGTCTTTAAAACCCAAAATATTTAATTATTCCACTGAGGCCAACACACAGGATGGAAGTCTGAAACTTTCTTTTAATCTGGATAATAGCAACCCAACACTTATTGAACTGAGTAATTCGGAAAACAATAGCATTTATAAAGAAAAAATCCCAAAATCTAAAGGGCTTTATACACGATTGTTTGATTTAACCGTTTACGAACCAGGTATTTATTACCTCACGGTTACTCAAGGTAAGAAACAAAACAAGACTTTGATAGTGTTCAAAAAGAACAATTAAACATAAAGAAATGGATATTAACTCCTGCAACATATTGCGCAACATAAATTCGGAAATTTATTTTCTTTTATTGCCAGATAAACTCTTTAATGCAATATCACGATTTGTATAAGCATCTTTATTATTCGGATCTAATTCAATAACTTTAGAAAAATCTTTTACCGCTTTTTCAAAATTGCCTGAATTTTTATAGCTTACACCTCGATTGTAATACGCATTTTTATATTT
>CAYYQJ010000444.1:0-3451 GCA_964473775.1 uncultured Bacteroidales bacterium
ATGTAATATTTGGTGTTGAGCATGTTCATGGTGGTTAAACCATAGAGTGTGGAGATCAGAACGGAATCAGGTACATTGCCCTTAAGGGTGTTTACCAAGCGTTCCTGTTCTTTGTTGATGCGATGGTCTATCAAGTCCTGATATCTTCTTAGCTTGGCTGCATGGTAGCCTCCGAGAGATTTGTGATAATAAGAAGTGGATGCATCCAGGGTAAAATTGCCTATGGATAGATTCATTACTCTGTAGTCCTTTGTAGAGTCCTGCAATATGGCGTTATCTGCTGCGGTTTCAGGATATGGGTTTTCTATTTCTTTTTTGGGTTTAAAACATTGGTCGTTCAGATATCTTTTGTCAATGGGAACCATATCAATCAGTATCAATACACCCAATACTCCTATCAGAACGTATTTGCTCATCTTTTTTGCAGAAGCATAAATCCATATCATTCCTGCACCCAAAATTATAAAGGCAAGGCTTCGCAGGCAGGACATTTTGAAGATAGACATTCTTGCTATTTCCAAATTGGAGATGAAGGAGTTTATCTGGTTTCGGTCGGCTCCCTGTTTGATGTATTGGTTAAACTGACCCATTTCTTCTGAGGTGGTAAAGTTGAAGAACAAGGTAGGCATCAGCAAGAAGAGTAAGGTGATTCCGGCGGTAAGTCCCAATGCTATGAAGAAAAATACTTTTTTTGTTTTTACCAGTTTGGGGTTTTCTACTATTTCTTTTAATGCGAGTATTCCCAGCAGAGGCATGGTTACCTCTACGATAACCAGTATGGAAGAAACGGCTCTGAATTTATTATAGTAAGGAATATAGTCGATGAACAGGTTGGTGAGAAACTGGAAGTGGTGTCCCCACGAGAGGAACATGGCCAGCACCGTGACGGCAAAAAGTGCCCATTTCAATCTTCCTTTTACAATGAAGAGTCCGAGCATAAACAAAAAGACGATGAAGGCTCCTACATAAACGGGTCCACCTGTAAAGGGCAAGTCGCCCCAATAGCGGCTTTGCTGAGATACGGGTTCTTTAAATTGTTTGTCAACATTGTCCAGTGCCGATTTGGTTTTTCCTATGGCTTCTGATTCTCCTCCTTTGGCATCGGGTATCATCAAGGTGAAGGTCTCTCCTATTCCGTAGCTCCACTGCATGATGTAGTCTTTATCCAGTCCGTTGGAGCGGTTGACTCCATTGTCGGTGAGTTCTGATTTTCCTCTGATGGTTTCTTTTACGTATTCTGAAGAGGTCCACAAGTTGGTTACATTGGGTCCTATGGAGACGATGCCTGCAAAGACCAGAACACCCAGTGCGATGAAAAAGCTTTTAAGTTTCTTTTCTATGATGGCATAAATAAATTCAAAGAGTCCGATGAAGCCTATAATCATAAGCATGTAGTAGGTCATCTGAACATGGTTGACGTTTATTTCTATGGCCATAAACAGTGCGGTCATAGCGCCGCCCAGCAGGTATTTGCCTTTGAAGGTGAGCAGGATTCCTGATAGTACCAGTGGGATGAAGGCTATGGCAAGGGTTTGGGAGTTGTGACCTACATTCAGGTAGATGAAGAAGTAGGAGGAGAAGGCAAAGGCTATGGCTCCGACTATGGATAGCCAGGGGTCGGTTTTAAGGGTGATTAATAGTATGAAAAATCCCAGAAACAGTACGAATATGATGTTGGCAGGAAAAGGAAGTCCGGCCATGGCTATGTTTTTAAAGAATGGGACTATAGAGGTTTTGTACATCACGCTTATCTGATAGGCGGGCATTCCACCAAACATGGAGTTGGTCCAAAGGGCTTCTTCTCCTGTGGATTTTCTGAAGTCCTGGATTTCTTTGGAGGAGCCTTTATAGTGGATCACATCACTTTGGTTTAGCTGTTTCCCATCGAAGATGGGGCTGACATAAAGGAGTGATATGGCTATGAATATTACTATTGCTGCCAGATAGGGAATCCATTTTTTAAAGTCGAAAGTTTTCATGTGGGTTATTTATTATCGTTTATTTCTTCAAAGTTTACGTAGTCGCCGATTTCTGAGTTGATAGAAGGTGCAGGTGGTTTGCTGTCGATGTGTACTGTGCCTTCGGCTTCTTTGTTTGGGGTTTGTTGGTTTTTTGTCTGGTTTTGTAAATTCCTGGAAAGTTTGCGTAAAAACATTCTTCCCAGTATGGGTAGTACAAAAGTAAAGAATACCCACGAGAAAAAGATTATTGCCAGAAACCAATAAAAAGCATTCATAATTGTTGTTAGTAAAAAAAATGAGGAGACAAATTATTTTATCTCCTCAAAATTATATTATTTTATGATAACGGAATCAATCCGTGTGAAAATTATCTTTTATGTAACTTTTCGTCAGATACCGTTAGTTTCTTCCTTCCGTTCGCTCTGCGGTTGGCTAAGACCCTACGGCCATTGGCTGATTGCATTTTTTTACGGAAGCCATGATTGTTTCTTCTTTTGCGTTGCGAAGGTTGAAAGGTTCTTTTCATTTTCTTGTTTTTTTTAAGGAGTGCAAAAGTAAGCGTTTTTTTTATTCTGGCAAATTAATTTTCGATAATCTTAAAGATTTTTTGAAAAATCAAGCTTTTCCTGACCATTTTTATAGGGAAAATCCATACATTAACTTGCATCCATTATTGACTTATCGTCGTATCCCCGCTCGTAATTTCTTTGGATTTACTATCACTAATATTATATAATAGCAAAGAAATCAGGCAAAACAGATAAACTCCCATCTGCCTTTCCAACATGGATTCGCTAAGGAAAAACAAAATGATGGCGGAACAATAATAGATTCCTTCCGGAAATTTCAAAATCTTACGAAAAATCAAAAAAAGACAAGCAAAAAATAGCAGCAGTACAAAAATCCCATAATTTACACCCATAGACAGAAACTGATTGTGCGGATTATAATTTACTTTTTTAGTATCCATCACTCGGGAGTTATAGCAAGAATTCAATTCGTTTTGAAAATTTCTGCTTCCAATGCCTGTTAAAAGATGCTCTGAAAAAACCTGAAGCGAACAATCGAAAATGGTTTTACGCTGCGATATGGTACTTCCGGTAACGGTTTTATTGTTAGCCCAAGAGGTAATTTCACTCAGGCGTTGATGCAAGGAAGGCACAGAAATTATGATTGCTATCAGAACATAAATGGCCAGAAAACCAAAAAACATTTTTTTTAATCCCGAAATTTTTAACCTGATGATTCCAATCAAAATAAATACTCCGGTGGCTACAAAAGCAATTCGCACCGCCAGATACATCACTGCAATAAAAAGCATTACTGCCAAACCAATAAAAGTTATGCGCAGCCAACGTTTTCCCGAATGGGGTGCATAAAACAAAAAACAGGCAGATAATAATGCCATAATTGAATAATAGGTAGGGTGCAAACCCGAAATATCTTCAAAATAATATCTGAGAATAAAAGCGCCGTTTTCGTAAGATGTG
>CAYYQJ010000445.1:0-3451 GCA_964473775.1 uncultured Bacteroidales bacterium
GCCGCTGATGTTGCCGAAGAAGACCGCGAAATGGATGACATAGATAACGACGATGTTTTCTATGATGATTATGACGAGTTTTATTAAGAAGTTTTGATTTAAGTATTTTAATATTTACTGTTTTCTGAAGCAACAAAATATAAAATTCTGTATGGTATCAAAAGGTGTTTTATGATCGATTGTGATGCTGTTGATTGGGATAAACGAATCCTGCAATAATTCGTTCATAGCCTTTTCCGAATATTGTTTAATCTCTATGCCGCTGCATTTCTTAGGTCCGTTTTCAGAAAAGGTAGCTAATACCAATACGCCATCTTTATTTATGGTTTTTTTCGCAGTGTTCAAATAGTTTTCAATTTCTGATTCCTGCGTAAGAAAATGAAATGCTGCCCTGTCGTGCCAGAAATCATACTTTTCATTAGGTATAAACTTTGAAGCATCTGAAACAATCCATTTCACCAGTGCAGCTTTTTCTCCAAGACGTTCTTTTGCGCTGTTTAAAGCATGTTCAGAAATATCAAGCACCGTAATGTCTTCATAACCCCTTTCCAGTAAATGGTCCACAAAAAAGCTATTGCCTCCCCCTACGTCAATGATTTTTGCATTAAAAGGAAGTTTAAACTGCTGAATAAAATGCAAGGATGTTTCAGGAGTTGGTTGATACCAACTTACTTCATTCACCTGTTTTGTGCTATAAATCTTTTCCCAATGGGCTTTTCTATCAAAATGGTCCGACATTTTTCCTACTCTTTAGCTGCAAAATTACAATCAATTACGCAATCAATCCTAAAAAAGAATTCTATCGATTAAAAGAAAAACAGAAAGCTTTCGTTAAAAACCCCAAACAATTATTTTGTATCAGAATTTATGACGAAAAGATACAGGTATATTTGCGTATTCATTTTTTAACTAATTTTGCAATATTAAAATTAAATTTAAACTTACCATGAAAAAATTATCTTTTTTGCTCATAGCCACTTTGGTTATGATAGGGTTAACGGTTAATGCTCAAACAAAGCCTACAACCACAACCACTCAAACAAAAACTACCACAGTAGAAAAACAGAAAAAATTTGTGATCCACACTGATTACGGCGACATGACAGGTATTTTATACAACGATACCCCTAAACACCGTGATAATTTTGAAAAACTTGTAAAATCAGGGTTTTATAATGGCACATTATTTCATCGCGTGATTCTTGGTTTTATGATTCAAGGCGGAGATCCGGATTCAAAAACTGCAAAACCAGGACAAGCTTTAGGTATGGGTGGCCCGGGATATACCATTCCTGCTGAGTTTAATGCCAACCATAAGCATAAAAGAGGTGCTTTGGCTGCAGCACGTTTAGGTGGTCCTTCCAATCCAAATAAAGAATCATCAGGCTCACAGTTTTACATAGTTGAACCTGCAGCAGGTGCTAACTTTCTTGATAATGAATACACAGTTTTCGGAGAAATCACTTCAGGATTAGATGTAATAACAAAAATTGCTTCTGCTGCAAAAGACAAAGCTGATCGTCCAACAACAGATATTAAAATGACTATTAAAATGGTTGAATAAAACATATTGAATTTATAAAAAAAAGTGCGAAGCCGTTTGGCTTCGCACTTTTTTTTATTCAAAAACCATCAAAAAATCAATCTTTTTTCTCTTCAGGTTCGCATGGTTGACAGCTTCTGCCTTTCCATTCTGATTTAAATTTGGCTCTTTCTTCAGGAGTCATGTGCATCCATTTCGAGTGAACATCGTGATGATGACCATGATGACATTTTGAATGTCCGCGTCCTCCATGAAATCCACCGAATAAAATCTTAGATAACACCAGTATTCCTAAAGCCTGCCAGAAGGTGATGGTTCCTACACCTATTATTCCCGGGAGCAGGCAGTTCCACAGGCTCATTACTACAAAACCGAACAAAAATATTCCGGCTGCAATTGCAATGGGGATAAATATGGCTCTTTTAATCCAGAAGCCGGCTCCCCTTTTTTCTCCACAACACATCATAATTTCTAAATTTTAAATTTTTATTAATAGTTATACCAGTTTTCGAGGCGCTTACGCAGGTGTGTTACTGCATAGCGCTTTCTTGATATGATTGTTTTAATGCTTTCACCTTTGCTGTCAGCAATCTGTTGAAGTGTCATGTCTTCCAGTTCGTTCAACACAAACACTTCTCTTTGCTTTTCGGGCAGTTCGTCCAACGCTTTAAACATAGCCTCCATAAAAAACTTTCGTTCGGTTTCTGCATCAGCATCAAAAGATTCGGCAAACAAAGCTTCAGGGAAAATCATTTCGCCCTCTTCATCCTCATACACCATTTCGTCGAGCGAAAGTGTAGTTTGCTTGCGATTCTTATCTGTTATTCTGTTGCGACTTACTCGAAAAAGCCAGGCGCTAAGTTGTGCGATGGGTTCTGTATCAATCACAGCACTTAACTGATACCAAACATCCTGCAGGATATCTTTGGCGTCTTCGTCGTTTTTAACGCGGCTACGTATAAAACCAAACAAACGCTTTCCATAATCCTGCACGGCTTGTCTGATATTTTGTTGTTGCTGTGCCATCGGTATTGCAATTAATTCGTCCATATAAACAGGAAGACGAATGAAGTTAGAAATTACTTTAAAAGTAGTCATTTTTTTTTAATCAAAAGCTTTTTCTACATTAATTAATTTTCCTTAACAAGGATTTCATCTAAAACTCAAAACCCTTAAATCATTAATAACAAACTGAATTTCTGTTATTTCATTTGGATATTTCTCAAACCAGTTAATAAGTTATCCAACATTATCCTCCACATTTCTTGATAAGTAAACGATTTTTTTTATATTTTTGTAAACTATACAGAACTACACTCTCAATGAAGAAACTGTCTCTACTATTTATTTTTATCTCATTCACCTTTCTGTCTTCTGCTCAGGTTGTCCCTAACCAGATTGCTGATACATTGAATTCGAGAATCAATATAATAGAGCAGAACATCGACAAAGGATTAAAAAATATTTCGACAACAGGAAATCCATTTAAATCCCCAAAAGATTCGACGATAAAATTTGATTCACTGCATGGTACCATCATAGTTGTTATTAAAAACCTCAAAAACACTACTGGCAATCTTAATGTAGCTCTATATAATAGTTATAAAAGTTTCGCGAATAAAAGTAAACCTTTCCGTGGGGCTATGGTGGCAATAACCGATTTTACTATGCGTATTCAAATGGATTCTGTGCCTCCGGGAGTTTACACCTTGGCAGCTTTTCATGATGAAGATAAAAACGGCATTTTAAAAACCAATCAGTTGCATATACCTGTGGAAGGTTATTGTTTTTCAAATATTATTGGCAGTTTAATGGGGCCTCCCGACTATAATAAAATCAAGTTCTACTATTCAGGAAAAAACAAAAATATCATCTTGAGTATGACTTATTTTAAATTTCCGTAAATGG